>PBVB01000015.1 GCA_002728075.1 Flavobacteriaceae bacterium | reverse complement strand
AGATATATCTAGCACACCAAAAAATAAAATTGTATCCTTTAGGATGGAAAGCTGCTGTAGCTAAAAAAGGGAATAAAAAAATTACTGGTATAGAAGCTAATATATAAAACCATACCCGCCAAATATATAGAATCATTAATCGCATATGCTTATATGTAGAAAATTAAAAATTTTATTTAAAAAAATTAACTTTGTCAAAACAATTCTAATGGCTAGAGTATTAACAGGCATACAAAGCACTGGTGTTCCTCACCTAGGGAACATACTGGGAGCAATCATTCCGGCCATTAATAGATCGAAAATTAAAGGTAATGAATCTTTTTTATTTATTGCTGACCTACATTCGTTAACACAAATAAAGAATTCTGATCAATTAAAACGGAATACTCTAAACACAGCAGCAGCTTGGTTGTCTTTCGGTTTAGACACAAAACAAACCGTTTTTTACAGACAAAGTGATATCCCAGAAGTGGCCGAACTAGCCTGGTATTTAAGCTGTTTTTACCCCTACCAACGCCTTACATTATCTCATTCTTTCAAAGACAAATCTCAGAATTTAAAAGATATAAATTCTGGTTTATTTTATTATCCTGTGTTAATGGCTGCAGATATTTTACTTTATGATGCAAACATTGTCCCTGTTGGGAAAGACCAATTACAGCATCTAGAGATAACTAGAAGTATTGCTTCGCGATTTAACAATCATTTTGGTGATACGTTTGTAACTCCAAAAGCCGAACTTGAGAAAAACTCTAGTTACGTTATTGGAACAGATGGAAACAAAATGAGTAAATCAAAAGATAATATAATTGATATTTTTCAAGACGATAATCTTCTTATGAAACAAGTTATGCGTATTAAAACTGAATCAACTGCAATTGATGAACCAAAAAATCCAAAAAATTGCAATGTTTTCAAAATTTTTTCATTGATTGCTAGTGAGAAAGATATAAATATCTTGAAAAAAAGGTATTATTCTGGTGATGTTGGATTCGGTGAGGCTAAGAAAATTCTTTTAGATGAAATAAAAGATAAATTTAAAACTGAAAGGGATAAATTTAATTTTTTAGTTAGTAATCCAGAGCTTGTTGAGAAAAAACTTGAATCTGGCTCTAAAAAGGCAAAACGCTTTGCAAATAAAGTATTAAAAAGGGTTAGATTAAAACTAGGATATGACAAATAAACCTATTAATCGACAATTTTATTTATTATCTTTATTAGGTGGACTTAGTTAAAGAGATAGAAAAATTACTATACCTTCACGAATGTGTGACAGTTCCTAATTTNGGCTCNTTTTTAGTTAGNAATACNAGNGCAAAANTTGATTTCAAAATAGGAAAATTTGTNTCTCCTAAAAGAAAGNTCTCATTTAATGCTCTNATCAAACAAAANGACGGAATTTTAGCGAAANATATTTCNTCTAATAAANATATTAGCTATCAAAATGCACTGGAGGAAATTGATAAAAAAATAAAAATATGGTTNAAGAAAATCCAGACAGATACCTTGATTTTTAAAAATATAGGTGAATTTTATTTGAACGCTGAAAATAAATTATGCTTTCAAGCCTACAACACCAAAAATTTTTCACATAATTTATACGGGCTTGAAGATTTCGAGAGATTGCCTTTGAATGAGAGTGATTTAAAAATTATTATAAANAAAGAGAAAAACACTAAAAATACTATTATGAACAATGATAAAAATGAAAACTTAGCATTTGAACCTGAATCCCAGGATTCAGTGGGAAAAGGTAAATTTAAAATAGTGGCAGTAATTACTTCCTTGATTGTTTTGTCAGTTTTGGGATACTATTTTGGGAATGAATATATTCAAAATGAGAGAATCCGTTCAACCGAAATTGCACAGAAAAAAATTAAAAATAATGTACAAAAAGCAACATATGAAATTGGTTCAATTTCCTCGTTAGAATTAAATGTTAAGGCAAATATAGAAACCNTTGAAGATGACAGGGTTTTAATTGAACAAGGGGATTTCTACAGTATAATTGCAGGAAGTTTCAGAGATGAAATAAATGCAGAAAAACTTTTAAATAAGTTGAAATCAGAGGGATTTGATGCCTCTTTTGCAAAAANTAGTCCTTCAGGATTGTTTAGGGTTGCTTATGGAAGATTAAAAACAAAGAGAGAGGCTTATCAATTATTAAATTTTGTTAAGTTCACGCTAGAGCTTGATGCTTGGTACCTTGTGGAATAAGAATCATAGCCTGTAAATCCATCCTTTTGGATTTATTGGAGTGCTTGATTGAAAAATACTAAATTTAAGTTCTGTTTTACCCGTAGTGGGATTTGTAAAAACTTTACCTATTTTTTCTTTAGGTCTTAAAGATTGTCCTTTCTTAACATAAACGACTTCTAAATTTGTATAGGCTGTAATATAACTGCCGTGCTGAACTAGTACAGTAGGATTACTACCTTTATAGCTTAAAACTGTCATTACANTTCCTTTAAATATAGCTCTTGCATCNGCAGTTTGATTTGTAGCTATTGTAATTCCATTACTTTTTATTTTTGTAGTCCTAACTACAGGGTGGANTTGAGTCCCAAAATTTTGAATTACAATTCCTTCTTCTACAGGCCATGGGAGTTTGCCTTTGTTAGCATAAAAACTTTTACCAACTAATTTTGCTTCTGGTGTAATGCTAAACTTTAAAGTGCTCGGAGACGAAGTTTTTCTATTAGCGTTGTCGATAGCAACTTTGATTAAGCGTTCTATTTCTTTATCAAATGCTGCAATTTTTTTNTCATTTTTTCTAATTCTGTATTCTAAATCTTTTTGTTTTTTAATTAGTTCTGCAATCATTAATTTTTGGCTTTCTATTTCTTTTTGGTAAATCAATTGTGATACTTGATTTTCTCTAATCAGAGATTCTTTATTTACTTTTTTTGAAAGCAATTCTATGTTTAATTTATTCAACAAATTCGTTTTTTTAAAAATAATTTCACCCTGTTTTTTTCTATGTTTAGCATACTGACTAAGNTATTTAAATCTATTATATGCTTGATAAAAAGATTCTGATGAAAATAAAAACATCAATCTGCTTTGGCGACTTTTACTATAGTATGACTTTCTAATCATATTTGCGTAATCATCTTTTAATTTGACGAGTTGAACTCTTTGAATTTCTATATCTCTTTGATTTATATTTATCTGTTTAGAAATTAAATTAATTTCTTGATTAGTAANCTTTATTAACTTATTGCGCACTCTAATCTTTACATCCAGGTCTTGAATTTCATCGAGTGCTGATTTTTTTATGTCGTTATTAGAGAATAAAATTGAATTAATCTGTTTTATTTCTTTAACTAGAATTGCTTTTTCTTTTTCTAGTCTTTTTTGGGTCGCTTGCTGGGATTGGCAATAATTTGTATTTAAACATTGTAGAAAAAATAGAAAAATATATTTCTTCATATTTCTATTTTACTATATCCTTGAGGTAGTTTAAATGGAATTGTAAGCTGATCGGGGTAATCCACTCTTGTAAATTCAAGAATTATTGAAACAAATTCGTTATTAACAAAGGAGCTGATTTCAATTCTTTTTGGTATAATTTTNCCATCTATTTTTTGATACAGAGGATACTTTACACTCAAAATATTATTTTTATTGTCTAATAAAAGAAATCTTTGCTCTCTAATTCTGAAATTTTCGGTATCAAAAAAGTATGTGGTCCTAAACTTTTCNGAATTTGTNNTAATAAAAACGTAATAATCNGGATTGTCAATTCTTTTTACTTTTGATTTATCAAAGTTATCAATNGGATTGCCAATAAATATATTTTGAACATCCCGAAGTCTAAAATTAGTTCCTAATAAGGAATTTAAAAACTCGTAATTCCCTTCATAATATTTTTTTTGAAATTTTTCATAAAACAATACTTTTTCATTTGTCATTAAGAGTTTTGCCACTGGGACAAGAATGTTTGCGCTCATCCATAAAAATTTGTCGTCTTTAAGTCTAAGGTTAATGTTTAGAGATTGTTTAATCTTCTTGCTTGTGAAGGTTGCCTTAATTCGAGCTCTAAATGAATTTATTTTTAACTCTGATTTTTCCAGGTTTTCAATCAGTCTTTTGACTTTTATAGATTTAACAGGTCTTTTACTTGGTAAAACCGTTAGGGATTTACATCCGCTTACAATTAAAAAAATAAATAAACATTGAAAATATTTAATCATATGATTTAATTTGATCCAGTACTCCCAAATCCTGAANTACCTCTTTTGCTTTGGCCAATGTCATCAACTAATTTCCATTTAACATTTGAGAAACTTGAGATAATCATTTGGGCTATTCTATCGCCAGGTTTGATTTTATATTTTTTATCTGATAAATTAATTAAAATTACGCCTACTTCACCTTTAAAATCAGAATCTATTGTTCCTGGTGAATTTAAAACAGTTATACCATGTTTTAGTGCTAGTCCTGATCTCGGGCGGATTTGTCCTTCAAATTTTTCTGGTAGAGAAATTTTTAAACCAGTTGGGATAAGAATTCTTTGGAAAGGGTTTAAATATAATGGTTTTTTTATGTTAGCTCTTAAATCTAGTCCTGCTGAACTCGAAGTTGCGTAATCGGGGAGTTTGTACGGGGACGTGTTAATAACTGGTAAATCAATCATTTTTTACCTAAAAATAATGAGATTTTTTTTATTAAATTAAATTTGCCGTTAATTACTTCTTGAGTGCTTCAGCACCACCAACTATCTCTAATATCTCATTAGTAATTGATGCTTGACGAGCTTTATTATAGGTTAATTTTAGTTGATCAGCGAGTTCAGCTGCATTATCTGTTGCTTTATGCATAGCGGTCATCCTTGCGCCATGTTCGCTTGCAAAAGATTCTCTTAAAGCCTTATAAAACATAATTTTTATTCCTTTTGGGATAATGTCTTCAAGTATATTAGACTTATTTGGTTCATAGATATAATCACTTAAGGTTTGTGTGTTTTCTGAGTAATTTATTTTATAAGGTAATAATGTCTCTGTTGAAATAATTTGAGTGGCAGCATTTTTAAATTTATTATAAATTAATTCTATTTTATCGTATTCACCAGATATAAACTTTGAAATATATTTGTCGGCAATTTCACTAGTGGCTTGATAATCTAAGTTTTCAAATAAACTGCTATGGTCATTAACAACCCTAAAGCTTTTGGACAGTATGTCATTACCTTTTTTACCGACGGTTACTATGTCAACTTCTTTATGATCATTTTCATATAAATAACTTTTAGTTGCCTTAATTATATTGGCATTAAACCCACCACAGAGCCCACGGTTAGAAGTAATTGAAATTATAAGCCGTTTAGAATTTGTTTTTTCTCCCACTAAAGGACTTGAAAAAGAAGGCATTGACTTCAAAATGTCTTTGATAACACTTAATAAGTTATCTGAATATGGACGCATAGAAATAATAGCTGTTTGAGCTTTTTTTAACTTTGCAGCTGATACCATTTTCATGGCTTGGGTAATTTGCATCGTGGATGAAACAGATGAAATTCTACTCCTAATTTCTTTTAAATTTGCCAAGACACTACTTATATTGGTTTGATAACTTCGAACATACGTCCTCTAGAGTTTTGAAAATAGTATCATTTAAAACGCCTTTTTTAAGAGATTCTAAGACTTTCTTGTGGCTTTTATTCAACTCTTTTATGAAAGCTGCCTCAAAATCTTTAATCCTATCAACAGGAACTTCTTTTAATAAATTTTTAGTCCCAGCATAGATGATAGCTATTTGGTCTTCTACCTTAAATGGATCATTTTGAGATTGTTTTAAAATTTCAACATTCCTTTTACCTTTCTCTATAACGTTCAATGTTGCCGCGTCCAAATCTGAACCAAATTTTGCAAAAGCCTCAAGCTCTCTAAATTGGGCTTGGTCTAACTTTAAAGTCCCCGCAATTTTTTTCATTGATTTGATTTGAGCTGATCCTCCAACTCTAGAGACCGATATACCAACATTGATAGCGGGTCTAACACCTGAATTAAATAGGTCTGATTCTAAAAATATTTGNCCATCGGTAATTGAAATTACATTTGTAGGAATGTAGGCTGATACGTCCCCTGCTTGTGTTTCAATAATCGGAAGCGCTGTTAAGGAACCTCCTCCTTTAACTCTAGATTTTAGCATCTTTGGAAGATCATTCATTTGTTGAGCTATTTTATCATCCGCAATAATTTTTGCAGCTCTTTCCAGAAGTCGAGAATGTAAGTAGAAAACATCACCTGGGAATGCTTCTCTCCCNGGGGGCCTTCGTAATAATAGAGAAACCTCTCTGTAAGCAACTGCTTGTTTTGATAAATCATCGAAAATAATCAAGGCTGGCCTTCCAGTATCTCTAAAAAATTCTCCAATAGCAGCTCCAGCCATAGGAGCATAAACTTGCATAGGTGATGGATCTGAAGCATTTGCAGCAACAATTGTGGTGTATGCCAAGGCACCTTTGTCTTCTAAAACTTTCGAGATCGCTGCAACAGTAGAAGCCTTTTGTCCAATAGCAACATAAATACAATAAACAGGAACCCCAGCATCATAAAACTCTTTTTGATTAAGTATGGTATCTATACAAACAGTAGTTTTTCCTGTTTGCCTATCACCAATGACAAGCTCTCTTTGTCCTCTCCCAACCGGAATCATTGCGTCTATAGCTTTAATGCCGGTTTGAAGGGGCTCACTAACCGGTTGTCTATAAATCACACCTGGTGCCTTTCTTTCGAGTGGCATATCTATTAAATCTCCTTTTATAACTCCTTTACCATCTATAGGGTTCCCAAGAGTGTCAACAACTCTTCCAATAATTTTTTCACCAACTTTAATTGAAGCAATTTTTTTTGTCCTTTTTAATCTATCTCCTTCTTTAATTTGATCAGAAGAACCGAACAAAACAACCCCGACGTTATCTTCTTCCAAATTTAGAACCATTCCTTCAAGNCCAGAATCAAAACTTACAAGCTCTCCATATTGGGCGTTTGATAAACCGTAAACTCGAGCAATTCCATCTCCTACTTCCAAAACAGTCCCTGTTTCCTCTAAGGCGCCAGAGAATTTTGTGTTAGACAGTTCTTCTTTAATGATTGATGATATTTCTGATGGCTTTATTGACTTCATATTTTAATATTAAATGAATGCATTTTCTTTTTTTAAAGATGTCTTTAGTCTGTTAAGATTTGATTTTACTGAATTATCAAACTGAATATCTCCAACTTTGATAATGAAGCCTCCAATGAGATCTTTATCAATAATATTGGAAATCTTAATTTTATTTTTAGTTATTTTTCTAATTATAGGTTTTAAATTATTTTCAATTCTATTAGATATTTTATCTGCAGAAATTAAATAACATGTTTCTATTCCACTACTAAACTTATATAGCTCTATAAATTGAGTTAAGATATCATCGAAAAGGTATAGCCTGTTTTTTCTCAATAAGATCTCAATGAGATTTTTTAAGTTCACACTAACATTACCAAATGTCTTTAATAAAATACTTTTTTTTGTTTGATTTGGTACGATTTTATTTTTCAAAGTCTTTTGCAAATCTTTATTAAATGATATGATTTCTTTTATTTTTTCACTCTCAATAACTACATCATTTAATGAATTTGTCTTTTTGGAAATGGCAAAATAAGCTTTTGCATATCGAATAGCTGCAACTTGTTTGATCATTTTATTTCAATTTCATCAATTAATTTCTGAATGTAATCATCTTGTTTTTGCTCTTTGCTTAGCTCTTTTTTTAGAATTTTAGATGCGATTTCAACGGATAAGTCAACCACTTGAAATTTTAAGTCTTTCATTACTAAATCCTTTTCCTTTTTTATTGATTCTCTAGCATTTTCAACTATCTTTTCAGATTCGATCTTTGCTGTGTTTTTTGCGTCTTCAACAATTTCCCTACCCGCTTTCTTGGCATCTGAAATAATAAAATCCCTCTCCTTTTTGGCTTCATTTAGTATTTTCTCATTGTCAGACTTGATTTTAGAAAATTGGTCCTTAGCCTTTTGAGCAGACTCCAGAGACTCTTTAATCGAATTTTCTCTTTCATTGAGCGTGTCCAAAATAGGTTTCCAAGCAAACTTCTTGAGAGTTAATATAAGTCCAACAAATATTAAAAGTTGCCAAAAGAATAAGCCAAAAGAAAACTCATTTATTAATTTTTCCATTTAATTTAAAGTTTTACTGGTTTTAAAAATGACTACAATACAAACATAGCTGCAAAACCAATTCCTTCAACTAAAGCAGCTCCAATTAGCATTGCAGTTTGAATTTTTCCATAAGCATCAGGTTGCCTACCTATAGCTTCCATAGCACCTCTACCGATACCACCTATTCCAATTCCTACTCCTATAACTATTAAACCTCCTCCTACTATTGCTGGGATTTCCATAATTTATAATAATTTAATTAAACATTCATTTTAAATATAACCTAGTGGTCATGTTCTTCAACAGCAAAACCAAAATATAATGCTGATAAAATTGTAAATATATACGCCTGCAAAAGTGCAACTAAAATTTCAATTATTGAAATAAAAAAAGCCAATAAAAATGATAATCCCGACCCAATAAAGTTCCTAAAAAGAAAAATCATTGAAATTAAAGTCATCATAACTATATGGCCTGCTAAAATATTTGCATACAATCTGATCATTAGAGTGAAAGGTTTGATAAATACGCCTAATAATTCGATAGGGGCCATTATTATTTTCATTGGCAGAGGCATTCCAGGCATCCAAAAAATATGCATCCAATAATCTTTAGTCCCACTTATAGTAGTAATTATAAATGTCAATAGCGCCAAACAAAATGTTATTGCTATATTCCCAGTTACATTTACCCCAAGTGGGGTTAGGCCCAAAATATTACAAAACCAAACAAAAAAGAATATTGTTAAAAGAAAACTCATAAACCTTTTGTGATGCTTTAGTCCTATATTGGGAATCGCAATTTCATCTCTTATATAAATGATTAACGGTTCAAAAAACCTTCCAACTCCCGAAGAAATCAATCCATTTTTATTGTAAGATTGAGCCAAATTTCTAAAAAGAAAGAACATTAATATTGAGACGAAAATTATACTTACTACACTTTTTGTGATTGAAAAATCTAAGGGTTTTGAATTTAAAGGATGGCCATCCTTATCATAATTAATTGTCCCTTTTGAGTCAGTTTTATATATTTTATCATGAAATAGTGCATAATGAGACCCACCTATTTTTACAATCTTTCGACCGTGGTCAAATTTTGAAGACATAAAAAACTTGAATCCTTTGTCATAAATAATTATCGGGAGTGGAACTCCAACGTATACTTTTCTATTTGTCTTCTTATCTTTATATGAAAGTAATCCAAAGTCGTGTGAATCTTTAACATGGTGAAGAATATATTCAGTAATNTCTTGTTTNAGATTTTTATTTTCACTTTCATCTTCTTTATACGANGTGGAATATGAGACTATAGATGCGACTAAAATATAAAGAAATGAAATGGTTGATTTTATCAAAATCTAAATAATAATTAAGGTTTGTAAAATTAAATTTTTTAATTTAAAAAAAGATGTTTTTATTTCTATTTTTTAAAATTAATTTGGATTTACCAGGAGTTTGCTAATGCAGTAAATTATATATACTGAGGAGAAAATATAAGGAATTAAAAAAGAGCTTATTTCTAATTTGTCGATGTAATTATCTTGAAATAGGATTGGCCGAAAAATCAAAAAAAATACAGTAAGTTTTATTGAGCTTCCAATAAAGAAAATAGATGCTAGTTGAGCATTTTTTTTTGCTTTTAAGTACATTAATAAAAANAGGGAAATAGAAAATAAATAAATAAAAGTATAAGATTTATAAATTAAATTAGAATTTCCTTTTGAGAAACCTAAAAAAAAGATGTGCCCCTGAAATAACAAAAATAAAATTGAGGAATAATAAATGATAAATTTATTTATTGTCAATTCTATAGAAGTTTTGATTGTTTAATTATNAAATATATTATAATTAATAAACCAATTATTGAAGATATTAATACAGGTATGTCCGAATCAATACTAAGTTTTGTTTTAACCTCGATGCCTAAAAAATATGATAAATACATAATAATTCCTATTTGAAAAAATAGACCAGAAAATATAAGCCATTTNTTAGGCTGTTTTTTCACGGTTTTCTGTAATTGACTTGACTTCTGTANAGTTTTTCATGGAACATTTAGCATTAAAACTCGCTCCTGCTTGTACAATAAGTTTACTTATTTTGACTTCCCCATCTATTATAGCTGTTGATTTCAAATTTAGGGCCTCATTTACTTCAATTTTCCCGCTAATCTTACCTTCAATGTCTGCATTTAAACATTTTATGCTCCCCTCAATGACACCTTCNTTTCCTACAACTACCTTTCCTGATGTTGTTATTGATCCATTTAAATAACCATCTATTCTAAAATCTGCATTTGATTTTATTTCACCCGTTATCTTTGTTGATNCTTCAATTTTATTAGGCTGTCCATTAATTTCATTAGCTTTAATCATATCAAGTCAATTTATTTGTGGTTTCCAGGTTTTTTGTTTTTGTATATGCCTATATTCGGAAGACAAAACTACAAAATTATCTAAATTGTTTTGAAAACTAGGTAAGTTCGACCACATTTTTAATAGGAAGTTGACTTCTGGGTATTGATTTTCAGAGTGTACCACAATAAAGCTGTATCTATCGCTATATCTATCGACTGTTATTTTTTTACTTCTTTCTAACCTTTTATTTAGTTCTAAGATCATATTTTCTCTCAATCTTTGCAAATCCACTTTGCTTGTGTTTGAAAAAACAATTATCCACTTGAATTTTTTACCTGTGGATTTTATTTCTTCAAATTTTGTTTTAACATTAGTTAATATTCTTTTTACCTGCTTTGATTCCTCGGAGTTTGGGTACTTTTCTAAAAAACTCTTCAATTCTTTTTCCCATTCATTTATCCCTCTTAGCCTTCCGATGGAATTAATTATTAATAATTCAAGCTTTAATTCAAGTCCAGTGCCAATTAATCTTTTTCTATACTCATTTTTATTTACAATAATGTCAAGAAATTCTTGTAACATGAATTTTTTATGCAAAGAGATATAAAAATTAATTGGGCTTTTATCTTTTTCAAAATTTCGATTATCGAGTAGGTCCGTGGTATAAACTGATTTAGGATATTTTTGAATCAACTTATCTCTAAACTTTGAGGCATAAGTAGTATCATTTGTTTCGTGGATTTTATAAAGATTATAAAGAGCAAGAATTTCTTGATTTTCATTAGGATTTAATTTAAGTAGTTTTGATAATCTTTTTATTGACAAATCATTATTTAAAAATTTCTCTTTGTATAATAAACCCGCATCCAAGTAAGCCTGTTTTCTAATCTTTTTTAAACTGTCTATAGTCTCAGTTTTNTTAGGTAAAAGATTAATGTAATAGGCGGCTGTTCTAGCTTTAGAGTTTTTGGTTTTAATAACATCAATGCTATTAAATTCTTCGTTTATCACTTCTGATGTTACTGGTGACAAACTATTCCAATTGTCTACATTCAATTGGTTGCCCCATAATGATTTAAAAAAAACTTTACCTTGATTTATTTGGTCTTCGTTGTAAAAATAAAATTTAACTTGAGATTTTTTTTGACTTCTAAAAATACCCCTCCTTGAACCAGAGTTGTTTATTTTCATAGAATCAGTTTCTATTACTTTTTGAATATATATATTAAAAAAATTTAATTTTTCTTTTTCACTCATAGATACAATAGATAAAATACTGTCATTGTTTCTAATTATAGTTTCTAAATTTATAATCCTGTCTAGTCCCTTTCTTTCTCTTTTCGTTATTTTTGAACTGAATGAATTTTTATCCATCAGCTGGATTAAACTATCCAGATATGCTCCTGCATTAATAAAATTTCCTTTTTTAAAAAAATAATCTGATAACTCTCTATAATTGGATCTTCTTGTAAAAATATCTACACCCTTTGATCTCAAAGATTTATCGTAAGAGGATATACCTAAGCTATCAAGACCTTTGTCAATATAATAACGCGCCTCAAATTGGTTGATTAAATGTACATATGGAAAGTTTTCATAGTTCCTCTTGAGCCTTTTTGTTATAATTATTGGATTTATTCCCAATTGAACAGATTGAATTTTTAGAGCATTTAATTTTGAATGAATCCAAAAAAGTCTAGGGATTTTTCTCCCTAATTCTATTATCGAATTATAAACTTTTTGAGCACTATCTAACAAATTAATTTTTTCTAAAAGCTGACCATGAATAAATAAATATCTTGCTTTTTTATCATTGTTTTTAGAAAAAGCAGCTGCCTTAGAAATGAAAAGTCTCGCTGAATCTTGATTTTTATTATTTAAAAATGCTTGCGCCAAGGAGGCATTTACTTCTGAGTAAATCTTTTGAAATTTGATTGCTTGAGGTAATAATAATTTTAAGTTTTTTATTGCAATTTGATTGTTGTTGAGTCTAATGTTTGATTTTTCTCTCCATAGTTTTGCTTTTAAGAACGTTTCTTTATCATCATAAATTTTCAAAACATATTCAAAAGCTTCTAATGCCGGAGAAAACCTCATATCAAAATATCTTGCCTTACCTAAAATAAAGTATGCTTTTTGTATCTGAGAGTTTTTTTGTAGGCCATTAAAATTCATTGAGTGTTTTTGAATTGCCTTGGTAGCTTTTTCTTCAGCTAGAGTGAAACTTGGAATCTTTTGAACTCTTTCTAGATTATCATCGAATAAACCTAGAGGCTCTACGGAAACAATTTTGCCAAAATCTTCTTCTGTATTTTGTTCAAGTAATAATTCCCCAATATTTAATGCTTGCTCTGCATTAAAAATTACGTTGTATTTGGAATTAAGTTTGTGATATTCTTTATTGAAAAACTTGTCTTTCGAAGTGGAACAACTTATAAATAAGCTTATTATAATTAATTGGAAAAAATGAAACCTTGTATAGACCAATTTGATTGTTTTTATTGTATATAACTTTAAAAGTCAAAGTTTAGTGTTTATTCAACTATAAACTATTCGTAATTTTAAATTGTTATTAATATTAAATAAATTTAGAAAATATAATTACTACATGGATAACGAATCAATTCCAAAAAAAGGAAATGGATTAAAGGTAAACTTAGATTTTGAAGTCTACAGGGTTAGTTTAAATGAGAACAAAACCATATTAGAAACGTTGTTAGACGAAAATATTGATGCCCCACACTCTTGTTTAGGAGGAATCTGCTCAACTTGTATTGCGAGAGTTAAAAGTGGTAAAACTGAAATGAAAGAAAATCAAATTCTTACAGAAGAGGAAATTGACGATGGGCTAATTTTGACCTGTCAAGCTTACCCTATATCTTCATCTATTGAAATTGATTATGATGATGTCTGAGTCATTGCTTCTCTAACAACTTCTATGACTTTTTCAGGAGTTATTGTTCTCATACAATTTTCATATCCCTTAGGACAAATGTTACCATATACTGAAGTTGGTATTAGAGGATAACGGCTTCTGTCAGCAAGAATACTTCTTTCGCTATTTTGATTCCAAGGAGAAAAACCTGCATAGGGGTGGGTTACTCCCCAAAGTGTAATAACAGGAATATCGTAATTCGCGGCAATATGGCCATTTGCCGAGTCCATCGAAATCATGACGTCTAAATTCGAAATTATTTTTAATTGATCAGAAAAGGGATATTTGCCTGCTAATGAATGAACATTGGAATAAGCTTTCTCCCAAACTCCTAATTTTTTTTTCTCATCTCCATCTGACCCTAAAAGAAAAACTTGATTTTCTCTCTGTAAAAAGGAAATTACTTTTTGGGTCAAATCTAAGGGGTAAATTTTTCCTANNTGTTTNGCAAATGGNGCAATTCCTATCCATTTTAATTTTGAATTGAAAAAGGAGTCATTAAATTTTTTGGGTGTAATGGGTTTTAAAGGAAATTTATGATCAGATAAATCTACTGGGAANCCAATTTTTCTTAAAACATCTCCATATCTGTATATAACGGGTAATAAAGGGACTAAAACTTTGTTACTTTTTCTNGTAAGCAATCTTTTTTCAATTCTCCCTTTATGGATTTTTTTATATCNAATTGATGTAAAAAAGAAAAAAAATCTTAAAATATTAGTTCTCAAAGATCCATGTAAGTCTACTATACCAATTGGATTCAGCTTTTTGATATCCTTATAAAGATTAAATAATCCTTTTAATCCTTTATGTCTGCAATTAGAATCCAATTCTAAAATTTCTAAATTTTTAAATTCCTGCAATAATGGAACATAAAATTTTTTTGTCACAAATATTATTCCTATATGAGGATATTTTGATGAAAAACACCTTATTATTGGAATAGAAATGGCAACATCTCCTAAAGAAGAAAATCTCAAAAAAACCAACTTCTTAGAAGTTTTCAATCTTTATCTTTTTTGTATAAAATTGGATTTAGATCTTCATCATTATACATCTTCATTTGTCTGTATACCTTCATTACTTTTTTGCCCTCGGAAATGTCGCTAATAAGTTGATCTATAGCCAAACAAAGATCTGATTTTTGCTCTTTTAAAATTGAAAGCTTTTCTGAACATTTCATTCTGTGATGTTTAGTAGCAGAGGTTCTCATGGACTCCTCTGCCATATGATAAATTTTTAATTCCAAAATAGATAATCTATCTATTGCCCATGCGGGGCTCTCAGTATTTATACTGGCATTTTTTTGTGGATTTACCTTTTTGAACTCATCTATAAAGTAATCATCAATAACCTCTACGAGATTTGTTCTTTTTTGATTTGATTTATCTATTTTCCTTTTTAAATCTAANGCCTTTTTNGGNTTTATTTCATCGTCTCTTATTATATCTTCATAATGCCATTGAACCGTATCAATCCAACATTTTCTNTACAATATCCCTTTAAAAGAATTTTTTTCAAAAGGATTAATTATCTCCTGATTAACATTATCAAATTTATGATAGTCATCTATACATTTGTCAAAAATTGAAACTAAACTTTTTGCTTTCAAGATTTCTAAATATACGAAATTACTCATTTCTTATCGATAAAGGTTTCTCGTGTATGAACCAAAATAAATAAGTTATTTTTTTTAAATTGCATTAAAATTAAAAATGGTTAGAACCTTTTTCGAAGGAATACAGTGGCTTTTTGAGAAGATTTTATTTCTTCCACATGAAACTTTAAGAGAAATTGAACTTTCTTCATGGTGGATAGCTAATTGTGTGAATTTTTTGTTTCTATTTATTGGGATTATTGCTCTGATATACTGGTCTAAAAAACTTAAAGATTTTGATGATAAAGGAGAGGAAGACAAAGATGTAACAGCCCATTCATTTCTCTAAAGATCAAATCCTATATCGTTTCTAAAGGTTTTCCCATCAAAGTCAATTTTCGATATGGTTTTATAAGACTTTTCTAATGCTATTTTTAGATCCTTATCCATTGAGGTTACAGCAATTACTCTTCCGCCTGAAGTAACTATATTTTGACCTTCTATTTTAGTGCCACTGTGGAAAAGAAAACTTTCGTTTTTGCAATCAAGTCCGGTGATGATCTTCCCTTTTTCATATTTTTCAGGATATCCTTTGGAAACTGTCATTACAGTAGTAGAAAATAGGTTACTTACTTTTAAATTTGAAGTTTGTAACTGGGGGCTTTTAAGTTGCAAAAATATTTCTAATAGATCACTTTCAATTCTGGGTAAAATTGCTTCAGTCTCGGGATCCCCCAATCTGACATTATATTCGACAACATATGGCTCATTTTTAACTATCATTAACCCAATAAATAAAAACCCTGTATAATCTATTTTATCTTTTTTCAATCCATTTATGGTGGGTTGAATTATTTGATTCTCTATTTTTTGATATAATTTTTGATCTACAAATGGAACAGGAGAAATCGCTCCCATGCCACCTGTGTTTAATCCAGTATCTCCAACACCTATCCTTTTATAGTCTTTAGCCATCGGAAATATTTTATATGAGTGTCCGTCTGTTAAAACAAAACTTGAAACCTCAATCCCATTTAAATACTCTTCTATAACTACTCTCTCAGACGCTTGGCCAAACTTTTTTTCAAGTATCATTTTCTCTAAACTTTGTTTTGCTTCATTTAAGTCTGTCAATATCAAAACTCCTTTTCCTGCTGCAAGACCATCTGCCTTTAAAACATATGGGGGGTTGAGAGAGCTAAGAAACGCTTTTGCTTCATGGATGTTTTTTTTATCAAATGTTCTATATCTAGCTGTAGGTATTTTATGTCTATACATGAACTCCTTTGCAAACTCTTTGCTGCCCTCTAAAATTGCCCCACTTTTTTTTGGCCCAATAACTATAAAATTGTCATTTTTTATTTCCTTTATTAAGAAATCGTGAATCCCATTTACCAAGGGGTCTTCTGGTCCGACTAGAACAATTGATATTTTTTTGGATAAAATTAACCCTCTAATTGCATTGAAATCTGTAGCAGATATTTCAACGTTTTCTCCTAAAAGAGAAGTGCCAGCGTTTCCTGGGGCTATGAATAATTTTTCACAAAATCTGCTCTGAGATATTTTCAATGCTAGTGCATTTTCTCGACCACCTGAACCTATTATTAAAACTCTATGGAATTCCATTTAACAAATATAATAATCATATGAATTAAGCTNCNAAACCTNTTAAANTNANGGTNTGAAAATCNATTTAAATCTANANNTTCTTATAAATTNNCCTTGNTNCTTTGTAACTATANATGGCTTTTTTTTTAAATAGCCGTNTANAAGNCCTAAAATACTCCAAAACAAAAATGACAAAGATCTTTTAATTAGAAACCCTTTGATACAGGCAAGGGTTCCAATTATAATACCATACCTCATTTTATAAAATGCTTGTCCTTGCATAAACGAGGTATTTCTAGAATAAAGATTTCCTATTGCCCTTAAATGCTTTACTTTAACATTGTTCAAAACCTTCACCTCATATCCATGGTAAGACGCAAGGATTTCATCAATTGTATCCCATCCCATCTCGGGAATCAGACCACCGATTTTTTTATAGCATTCCCTACTATATGCTTTTACCCCACCCCGTACATGATTCTTCTTCATAGGGTGGGAATTTTCCCAAGTGCCCTTTTTAGAAAGTTCAATTAAAACCCCGCCTACTATTCCAATTCTAGGGTTTGAAAAAGCATTCATGGTCAATTGAAAATATTTGTCAGGAAGTATTAAATCAGCATCTAATTTGAAGATGAAATCATAAGGCTTGGTCAATTTTGAAAAGCCAAAAAGAAATGCATTTATAACCTTTGAACCCGGCATGTGATCACTTGAAGATTTATAGCTAAAAACTCTTGTGAAATCGTTTTTTTTTTGAAAATCAATCATTATTTTTTTTGTTGTGTCGTTTGAATTGTCGTCAATCAAAACCATCTCCTCTGGCAATAAGTTTTGTGAACAAACGGATTTTAAAAAAGAGGGCAAAAATTTTTCTTCGTTGTGTGCCGGGACTACAATGCTGAAGTTTTTCATTTACAATCCAGTATTTTTTAATGGGCTATATATTGGACGTATAACCCCTGCGTTATTTGACTTTATCGGTACAATTTTATTTGAGTAATTGTTTTCCTTAACTATTTTCTTGGCGAAGTCATACCATGACATAATCTCATCCCCTGCGCAATGATAAATACCTTTTTTAGGGAGGGAGACAAGAATTTTCATGATAAAATCAGCAACCTTTTCTGTATTTGTCGGAGTCCCATATTGATCATTAACTACTTTTATTTCATTCCCAATAGCTGCTTCAGTTAAGATATTCCTGTAAAAGTTATATCCAAAATTTTTAGAATATAACCATGAGGTCCTTAAGATATATCCATGGTTTGCATTTTCCAAGACATGCTTCTCGCCAAAATACTTTGTCAGCCCGTATACATTAAGGGGGTTCGCTTTGTCATTTTCGACATATGGTCTTTTTTTTCTACCATCAAAGATATAATCAGTTGAAATATGTATCAAGATAGAATTATTTTTATTACAAATCCGTGTTATGTTTTTTACGGCCTCTACATTAATTTTATATGCTATTGAAGGCTGTTCCTCTGATTTTAACACATCGGTAAATGCGGCGCAATTAATGCAAAACTGTGGGTTATACTTTTTAAAAGTTGCTTGAATTTCTTTTGTTTCGATTATATCAAGTTTTTCTTTAGGTAAAAAAATCCAATCAAAACCATATTTACCCGAAAATTTTTTTTGAAGAGTCTTACCTAATTGACCTCCAGATCCGGTTACTAAAATCTTTTTATTGTTTAGCATCCTTTTTGAATAATGGCCAATTTGAATCTTTTTCACTAAGAATAGCTTCCTTCTTTGAAAATGGCCAATTAAGATTAAATTGTGGGTCGAAAGGTGAGATACCTCTCTCTGATTGAGGCATATAGGGTTTGTTAACTTTGTAAATTACTCTTGCATAGTCTGATGTAACAGCAAAACCGTGAGCAAATCCAGAAGGAACAAATAATTGTTCCCCATTTTCTTGAGATAATTCAACTCCATATGAATTTAAATATGAAGATGAGTTTGGTCTTAAATCAATAACTATGTCCCATATCTTCCCATTCAAAACTCTGATAATTTTATCTTGTGAATATGGATATTTTTGATAATGCATTCCTCGAATAACCTTTTTACGCGAAAAAGACTCGTTTTCTTGGACAAAGAAGTCGGAGTTTATTTTTTCTTTCAAAAAATTGTAGTTAAACGTCTCTGAAAAATACCCTCTTTTATCTTCAATAACATTTTCTTTCAACAAATAACAACCTTCAAGTGGACAGTTGATTATTTTCATTTTACAAATTCGATTTAAGAAATTTTCCGTATTTGCTCTCCGCCATAGATTCAACCAAAATCAACAAAGTCTCCTTTGTTATAAAGTTGCTTTGAAAAGCAGACAGTTCTGGTGACCCCACCAGTATTCCTTTCCTTTTTTGGAGTGTTTCCACAAAGTGATTTGCTTTCATTAGCGAATCAACTGTACCTGTATCTAGCCAAATTGTGTTCTCATTTAACACTTTAACCTCTAGATTTGTGTCATTTAGAAAAGCTTTATTTATATCTGAAATTTCTAACTCTCCTCTTTCTGAAAAATTAAGACTTTTTGCCTTTGAAACCACACTTGAATCATAACAATAAATGCCAGGCACTGCGTATGGGGATTTCGGCCTCTTAGGTTTTTCTTCTATCCCAACTGCATTAAAATCATTGTCGAATTCAATTACTCCGTATCTTTTTGGGTTGCTTACTCTTAAAGCAAAAATGAATCCGCCGTTTAAATCTTTTCGAGATAAAATTTCGCTTTCAAAATTACCTCCGAAAAAAAAATTGTCTCCTAAAATTAAGGTTACATTTGAATTTCCAATAAATTCATCTCCAACAATAAATGCATCCGCTAGTCCTTTAGGAAAATTTTGTGATTCATAACAAAAAGAGCATCCCCATTGTGAACCATCTCCTAGAAGCCTCTTGAAAATTGGCAAGTCATCTGTAGTTGAAATAATTAATATTTCTTTAATCCCACATTTAATTAGGGTGCTTAAAGGATAATATATCATTGGCTTATCATATATTGGTAAGAGTTGTTTGCTGACTGACAATGTCATTGGATATAATCTAGAACCTTTCCCTCCCGCTAAAACAATTCCCTTCATAGATTTTTTAGTTTTAAATTCAAAAAGTGAGCTACAGTAAATTTCAAGTTCTCTTTAAAAGAAGAGTTTTGAAAAATTTTGTGGTCATAAAAAATTTTACTTGTTTTTAAAGAATATCTAAAATCATGACCTTTTCTGTCCTTCACAAATTTTATTTTATCCATGTATTTATTATTGTTTTTACAGGGAATTAATGTGTCAATAATCTCTAGTATTAATTTACAAATTTCTAAGTTAGACATTTCGTTAGAACCACCAATACAATATTCTTTACCCGGTTTACCTTTTTCCAAAATTAAACTAATNGCTTTACAGTGATCTTCAACATAAATCCAGTCTCTAATGTTTGAGCCATCAGAATATAATGGTATGTCTTTGTTTTGTTTTATACAAGAAATAATTTTTGGGATTAATTTCTCTACATTTTGATAAGGGCCAAAATTGTTTGAACAGTAGGATATAATTGTTGGAAGATTATATGTTTTGTGGAATGCTTTGACAAAATGGTCTGCCCCTGCCTTTGAAGCGCTATAGGGGCTATTTGGAGAATATGGAGATTTTTCGTCAAAAGAGTTTGTCTTCGATAAAGACCCAAAAACCTCATCTGTTGAGATTTGGTAAAATGTTGATTTTTTGTAAAATTCTTTTAAAACATTATTTTTATTGATCCATAGCTTTTTTGCCTCAATTAGTAAATTTAAAGTGCCTTTAGTATTTACATCTAGAAATAAGTCAGGTTTGTTTATCGAATTATCAACATGAGACTCTGCTGCGAAATTGATTACAATATTGGGTTTATACGCATGAAAAACTCGCCGTACGTCACTTTTACTGGCTATATCTCCTTTAACAAGCAAAAAATTTTTTTTTTCAAATATGTTTTTAAGCCTTTTATAATTGGAAGCGTAGGTCATTTTATCAAAGACTATTATTTTATCAAATGAGTTATTGTCTTTAATTCTTGTCAAAAAATGTCCCCCTATAAAACCTAATCCTCCCGTGATAAGAATATTCATTTTTAAATAGTATAATTTTTGAGTTGATTCGCAATTTTTCTGTCGTTTGAAAGATGGGGGACCTTGTTTTGACCACCTAGTTTTCCAANAGANTTCATGAAAAGATTAAAGCCCCCTTTTTTAATTTTTTTGATCCTAAGAGGTGATAATATTTTNCCTTGTATAAGATCTTTATAATAAATATTTTGTCTTTGCATNATTTTATCCATTATANNCTCTATTTCATCTAAATTATCGTTTATTTCATCAAATTCTATAAACCATTCGTGGAATGGCAATCCGGCTTTAGGGGAGACCTGGGGAGCAACTGTAAATTCTCGTACGTTTAAATTTAGCTTAGATGAGACCTCTTTTATTGTAGTTTCCACTTCCTTCGCAATAACATGTTCCCCAAAAGCAGAAATAAAATGTTTGATTCTCCCTGTCACAATTATTCTGTAGGGTTCTAATTGTGTAAATTGAACTGTGTCACCAATATCGTATCTCCATAATCCTGAAGAGGTTGAAATTACAAGTGCATAGTTTTCTCCAACTTTAACATCAGATAAGCATATATAATTTTTTTTNCCNATTAATAAATCCTTGACTTTNATAAATTCATAATAAATNTGNTTGTTTAGGATTAATAGCATGGAGTCGTTATCAATTTGGTCTTGGAAAGCAAAAAAACCCTCTGAGGCTGGATAAACCTCTATTGAATTTACTTTCCTTCCAATTAATTCGTCAAATATTTTTTTATATGGNTTAAAGCTTACTCCTCCATAAATAAATAGAGAAAANTTTTTAAAAACATCACCTATTTGTTTACCGCTTTTTTCAATTATTTTTTCAAAATACATTTGCACCCATGGAGGAATACCACTTATTAAAGTCATATTTTGATTGATAGTTTGATCGACAATCGCATTGATTTTTTCTTCCCAGTCTTCTATACAATTGACATCCCAACTTGGCATTCTAGAACGCCTTAGATAAAAAGGAACGTGGTGNGCAACAATGCCTGATAGTCTTCCNATTTTAATTCCATTTTGATTCTTTAAAATCGGTGATCCCTGTATAAATATTTGTTTACCCTTGATGAAGCTTGTGTCACCAGTGTTTAATATGTAATTTAAAATNGAGTCCCTTGCTGAATTAGTATGTGTTTTTATTGCATTTTTGAATATGGGAATGTACTTTACTCCAGACGTTGTCCCACTAGTTTTGCAAAAATACGCAGGTTTACCAGGCCAAATTACGTTGCTTTCACCTTTCCTAACCCTTTCGATATAAACTTTATATTTTTCATAGGCTCTTACAGGAATTGATTCTTTAAACTCTTCGTATTTCCTTATGTCTTTAAAAAAATGCTGATCTCCAAAAATTGTTTTTCTACCACTATCTATTAAAGTTTCCAGTGTTTTTGTTTGTGATTTAACAGGATTTTTTATCCAAGATTGGTTCTTGAAAACAATGTGGTTGGCAAAATTTTTAGCAATATAATGATACATTAAATTTGGTCTAGGGTGAAAAATTAATAAAATTTTGNGGGTCCAATGGATAGCCATCATTCCATAATTCAAAATGCAAATGATATCCTGTTGAGTATTCTCCTGTATTGCCTACCGTGGCTATAACTTCTCCGGCTTTAACTATATCGCCCTGAACATTATTTANTGATTCATTATGCTTATAAACAGATAAATANCCCTGTTTGTGTTCTATGATTATGACATAGCCTGTATCTGAAGACCATTCGGAAAAGATCACAACTCCGTCAGCAACCGATCTGACAGGGTCATTCNCCTTCGCAACAACATCAATAGCATAATGTTTTTTTGATGAATCAAATTCTTGAGATATATACCCTGAAACAGGAGGGAAAAATAAAAAGCTTTCGTTACTGTTTGAATCGTTAATGAAATCATACTTTTCTTCTTGCTCAACAATTCTTCTCAATAAAGAATCTTCTATTATTTTTTTTGAATTTAATTTTACATCAATATTTCCAGTATCCAATTTAAACTCTATTCCTTTAAATTCCTCAAATTCAATATCCCCAGTTAAAACTTTTTTTATTGAGGTTAATTGATTTAGAGATTGGTTATATGAAATTGTTAGAGAGTCTAATCTGCTTGCATTTAGAACAGCTTGCTTCCTCATTAGATTAGATGCATATCCGGGAATGAATTCCTTTAATGAAGTATATGATACTATTAATAGGGTGCTTGTTATTAAAAATGAAAATAAAAAAGTTGAAATTATAAGTACATTGAGAATTGATAATCTAAAAAAAAACTGTTCCTCATAATTTTCCTCGTTAAGTATAACAAGCCTGTATCTACTGAGAAGGTTTTTTTTTACACGCTGTCTAAAATTTGGTTTTTTTTTCATGATTCAAGTAAATATACGTAATCCTGCAACTTTGGTGTAGTATATTGACAGAGTCTTCCTTTTAAAATGCAAAAATATGATTACATTTGTGTAAATAAAATATTATGAATCTTTATAACATAATTTTAGCCTTTAGCTTCCAAGAAATTGCAATTATATTACTAATTGTCCTTTTGCTATTTGGAGGACGAAAAATTCCTGAATTGATGCGTGGGCTTGGAAGCGGAATTAAGGAGTTCAAAAATGCATCTAAAGAAGAAGAGGCAAATCAAAAAAAAGAAAAATAATTTTTTTCAATTATTAATAGAAATTGTAGATAATATTGAGCTTAACTCAAACATATACTCTCGCTTAGACACAGAGGGCGCAAATGCAAAACCCTCTACAACGACCCATTCATTTGTTTTATTGTCTTTAAGAAGATAATTTAAAAATGGTCCTGCCATAAAATCATTTTTGACCTCCCAAATTCCTTTTGTCTGAAAGATGATATTTTTATCGCTGTTTTGTTTATAAAAATACGGCTTATAATCACTATCTGTTGTCATATAAGTTCCTTCAAGACGCCCAGGTATATATAATTTGCCAATNGAGTCTCTAGCCTTTATAATCTCATTTAGCTTTGGTAAATCACTCAAAGAGTTTTTAGGCAATCGGTAAGAAATAATATTCAATGTGCCTTTTAATATTTGTTTTTCTAACCAGACAAAATTAGAAGTGTCTTTTACTGTTTTGTAAATACTAGGATAAACTAATTTTATTCCGATTCTTTCACTTAAAACATTTGAGTTAGAGAGAGACTTTCTCATTCTTCTAATTTTCTCTCTTCTCTCCCCATCTTTGATTGTATTAATAATTAAAGACTTATTTTCTAAAAGGTAGTTGCTTAATATATCCTCATCCTCTCCTTGAATTAAAAAAAACAGTTGGGGTTTTGAATAAAGGTCTTTGTAAATTGTGAACTTGTTTGTCGTATCTTTTTGAAAGTAAATGATATTTCTAGAGTGCCTTGAAAAACCGCTAAACTGTTTTGGTGAGGTATAGAAAAACTTGAAGTTTGGTTCATCAACTGGGAGGCCCTCATAAATATCCCCAATTATATTTCGTGCATCTTCTCCTAATCCCGACCCCCATTCTTTTTCTTTCATGACTATAGAAACGTTATTAATATTTCCGCTTGATTGAGGTATATATGCCTGGTTTTTTCTGTTATCACAACATAAAAAAACGAGGAAAATAAATATTGATTTTTTCAAATTTTTAATTTAATATAGCCTCAATCCCAGGTAAAACTTTACCTTCTATACTTTCTAACATTGCTCCACCCCCAGTGGAAATATAAGTAAACTTGTCATCCATCCCAAAAAGTTTAATTGCAGATATAGAGTCGCCACCACCAACAAGAGAAAACGCACCATTCTTAGTTGCCTTAGCAATTGACAAAGCAGTTTGCTTGGTTCCTTTTTGAAAGTTGGACATTTCAAATACTCCTAAGGGCCCATTCCACAAAATAGTTTTTGAATTAAGTATAATTTGATCAAATTTATTAATTGTCATTGGCCCAATATCTAATCCTTCCATNTTTTTTGGTATATCATTTACACTNACTATATCCGTATTGGAGTTGTTGGAAAATTTTTGTGAAACAACTACATCATCAGGAAGATGAACCTTTACATTTCTGTTTTTGGCCAATAAAAGAATTTTTTGAGCTTCATCTAAAAATTCGTCTTCACATAGCGAATTTCCTATTTCTACACCTTTTGATTTTATGAAGGTATATGCCATTCCTCCTCCAATTATCAAATCATCAACAACGTTAATTAAATTTTTTAAAACTTGAATTTTAGAAGAGACTTTAGCTCCGCCTATAATAGCTAAAACGGGGGGGGTGTTGTTTTTAAAAACTTTATCTAAAACTTCTACTTCTTTTGAAAGNAGAAAACCCATTGCTTTTTTTCTATTAAAAAAGCTCGGAAGAACACCAGTGGAAGCGTGGTTTCTGTGGGCTGTGCCAAATGCATCATTAATATAAATATCACCGAGTANAGATAGTGATTTTGCAAAGCTGACTTCTCCGGCCTCTTCTTCAGAATAAAATCTAAGGTTTTCTAAAAGTANAATCTCTCCTTTTTTAGACCCTTCACATGCTTTTTTTGCGTTATCCCCAATGCAGTCATTTACAAAAGTTATCTTTTTATTCAATAAGCTTTCAAGCTCCCCAACAATGTTTTTCAATGATAAATTTTTTTCGTATCCGTTTTTTGGCCTTCCCATGTGGGAAATTAAAATACAGGTCCCCCCTTTTTTAATAACATATAAGATGGTTTTTAATGATGATTTTATTCTAGTGTTATCTGTAACCTCATGGTTTTTATTCATTGGAACGTTAAAATCCACCCTGAGCAAAACTTTTTTATTATTTAAATCTAATTGTGTAATTAACATTAAAATTTTTGTTCAAATTTAATTATAGTTTTTATATTACAATCAATAAGATTATAATAATACCCTATTTTTTAAATTTAAAAATGGTACAGTCCCAAATTAAAGATGCGCTTCTAAAAAATATAAAAATTGGGAGGTTCCCAAATGCAGTATGCTTCGTAGACAAAGGGGGAAGGGGGNCTTTAAAACTAGCCTCTGAAATAAGTTTAGCTATTGTTCATAATCTATATGAGAAGTCAAACAATTTAGATTACTCACACCCAGACCTTCATTACATCTACCCAACAAAAAAACCTGCAAACGGAAGTGTTTTTAAAAAGGGGATGACTGCTTTTTATATGGATAAATGGAGGGCTTTTTTGAGAACTCAAATATATGGGTCTGTTGACGACTGGCTGGATTTTTCATCTTCTGACAACAAGCCTGCTAAAATAAGAGTTAATCAGATTTCCGAAATTATATCGAACTTAAATTTAAAGCCTTTTCAGAGCGACAAAAAAACCTGTATAATTTGGGGATTGGAATACTTGCAAGAAGATAGCGCCAATAAATTGCTAAAAATAATTGAAGAGCCCCCAGAAAAAACCTATTTTTTTTTAATAGCAGAGGATGAAAAAAAAATATTACCAACTTTAGCTTCTAGGTGCCAAATGTTTAAGCTTCATCTTTTAAAGAATGAAGAAATTAGTGATAGTTTCAGGAAATTGGAGTCCGATAAATTTCAAGCAATAGATGCTTCTGTGGTTTCAAATGGAAATTTGAACACTAGCGATGAAACCATTGATAAAAGAGAAATTATNATGGAAAGAGAAAGGCTTTTTATAGATTGTCTTAGGGGTTGTTATATTGCTGCAAACAGAGGTGATTTTTCATATATAATTAAAAATTCAAGTAATCTCGGCTCTTTGACTAAATTTGAATTGAAGCGATTTTTACAATTTGGAATTGAATTTATAAGACAAGCCTTCTTATATTCCGGAGGTGTTAAAGAGCTTTACAAATTTGAAACCTTGAATGATTTTTCAATTGAAAATTTTGCAGTGTATGTTAATGACACCAATTATAAAAAACTGGTTTCTTTGTTTGATCTTAATTTGGGTTATATNAAAAGAAACGGGCTCTTTAGAGACGCAAACTCAAAATTGTTATCGACAAGTTTTCTTTTAGACTTGTCAGACATTTTGTACAAAAAGAATTAGCCCTTTTTCAAAACGAATAAAAAAGAGGAACTNTCTTTGGTAAAGAGGCTTTTTAAAATAGATGTGCATCCAATAATAATACCAATTAATAAAGGAAAGGAGCTGCGTTTATATTTCTCTGATAAGTATGAAACATATATTGAATCCAAATGAAGGCTCTTGACTTTTAAAATCTTGAAATTGTTTTCTTTTGCCACTAGACCCATACCTTTTCGCGAAAANTGCCATAAATGTCTTGGGGTGTCATAACCTGCCCAGAATTTCCCATAATATTTTGAATCGAACGATTTAAAGTTGGGAATTGCAATCAAAATTTTTCCTTTTTTGTTTAATCTTTTTTTTAAACTTTGAATTAAATCAAAAGGGTTATGGATGTGTTCTAAAACATGCCACAAGACAATTACTTCATATTTTTTGTTTTTCCAGCCTTCCCGATTGGTTAAGAAATCATGCTCGCAAAAATTATAGTTAGGCTCATAACCGTACGCGTCGATAGATTTAGATCTTAAGTATTTGACAAAGTCTCCCGAGCCACATCCATAATCTAAGACGCTTGTGCTGTTTTTTAAATAGCCNCTNATCCACATTAGCTTTTTTAGCCGCATATACTTTCTGATTATTTTATAAAGAAAAGTGAGAAGGTTTTTCTTGTTTAGTGAGTGTGGGTAATAATCCTCTGATTCATAGTATTTGTCCATTTCCTCTATTTGGGGAACAGGATGCGTTTTGCCAATTATATTNTTTTGATCCAAATAAACTTTAAACCTTTCTCCCGTTACCAAATAGTCNTTGGTCTCGCAAAGAAGNTTTTTTTTNTTTTGTTTCACGTGAAACATCATCTTCCTATTTTTACCAAAATAGAAGATATGTCGCTTGGGGAAACTCCTGATATTCTCGATGCTTGGGCGAGGGTGCTGGGTGATATTTTCATTAATTTCTCTTTTGCTTCGTTAGAAAGTGACTTCATAGAGGCAAAATCGAAGTCTTTAGGTATTTTAAGATTCTCTAGACGATTTATTTTTTCAACGTTTTTTAATTCCTTGTCTATATAGCCAGAATACTTTATTTGTATTTCGGCTTGTAAAACAACATCTTTATCAAACTCCTCACGCTTAATAAAGGATGATATTTTTGNNGCTTTAAGTAAGTCTTTATAATAAACATTTGGTCTAGAATAGAGTTTGGAGATTTTTTGTGACTGCTTTAGTTTAGCAGAGTCTTTGTCCTTTAATATACAAATTGACTCTTTTGGTGATACACTTGTTTTCATGTAAAAACTCATCAGCTTATTTATTGCCTCTTTTTTTGAAATTAATTTTTTNAATCTTTTTGACCCAATTAGCCCTAAAGAGTGGGCCTTTTCCGACAATCTTAAATCGGCATTATCCTGTCTAAGCAGTGTCCTAAATTCTGCTCTAGATGTAAACATCCTATATGGCTCATCTGTTCCTTTAGTTATAAGGTCATCTATCAAAACGCCNATGTATGCATCACTTCNTGTTAACACAAAGGGCTCGCTNTTATTGACATACAAATTCGCATTAATACCTGCCATTAAACCTTGAGCGGCNGCTTCTTCATAGCCAGTGGTTCCATTAATTTGTCCGGCGAAAAACAAGCCTGAAATAATTTTNGTCTCCATTGATTTTTTTAGCTGTGTTGGGGGGAAATAATCATATTCCACCGCGTATCCTGGTCTTATAACTTTTGCGTTTCTAAACCCTTTAATTTCTTTTAGCGCTTTTTCTTGAATCTCNTCCGGGAGAGATGTTGAAAACCCGTTNATGTAATATTCNATTGAATCCCANCCCTCAGGCTCTACGAAAATTTGATGTCTTTCTTTATCAGCAAACCTGTTAATTTTATCTTCTATGGACGGACAATATCTTGGGCCTACGCTTTTTATTGAACCATTAAACATTGGAGACCGATTAAACCCTGACTTTAAAATGTCATGTGTTGTTTTGTTTGTATAAGTCAAAAAACAGTCTAGCTGTTTTCTTAAAGGCTTAGTGTCATCAGAAAAGCTAAATTTTTCCGGGTTTTTATCGCCTGGTTGTGTCTCCATAATATTAAAATCCAAAGATCTTCCATCAACCCTTGGAGGAGTTCCAGTTTTCATGCGTCCCGATGAAAAACCGACTCGCTCTAACGCTTTAGTAATTCCAAATGAAGCTTGTTCACCAGTCCTTCCGCCGCCATAGTTTTTTTCTCCGATATGAATAAGGCCATTTAAGAAAGTTCCGTTAGTCAGNATTACCGTCTTAGCGTAAAATTTAGTTCCTATTGAGGTTACAACGCCAGAAATTTTATTGTTTTCAAGCAATAAATCGTTTACCGTGGCCTGACAAAAGTCTAGCTCCTTTTGCCCCTCTAACTCTTTTCTCCAAATTGCGCTAAACAGCATCCTGTCGGATTGCGCCCTTGGGCTCCACATGGCAGGACCTTTTGATCGNTTTAGCATTTTGAACTGAACAGCAGATAAATCGGAAACGTAAGCACTTCTGCCGCCCAAAGCGTCAATCTCTCTAATAATTTGTCCCTTTGCAACGCCTCCCATTGCCGGGTTACACGACATTTGGGCAATGTTCTGGAGGTTCATTGTTATAAGAAGCGTTTTCCCACCCATTTGAGATGAAATAAAAGCGGCCTCAGAGCCTGCGTGCCCTCCACCTACAATAATCGTGTCATNAATTTTTTTCACTNCTTGCGTGTTTCACNTGGAACTTTCTCATAAAAACATCTTCCTCTTTAACCATTGNATCCTTCAANGCTTTTGTGCTATCCTTCATTCCGAAGATGTGGAGCAGGCCATGTGAGATAAGCCTAAGCATCTCATTTTCAAGCGTTTCGGAATATATTTTGGCATTTTCGCGTGCTCTTTCAATAGATATGAAAATCTCCGACTCTATTATTGGTTGGTTATTGTAACTAAAGGTAAGAATGTCTGTGTGATTATCGTGTTTCAAATGTCTCTGGTTTAACTTTAGCATTTCATCTTCTTTAATAAAGTTTATATTGAGCCTTTTTATTGTGGCGTCTTTTTCCTTAACACATTCATAAATCCAGTCCGCCAAATCTTGTTCATTTAGCTTAAAAGAATGGGGCGTGTTAAAAAAGATTGTTTTTTTCACGGTGCAAATATAGAAAATCCTGTTCATTGAGATTGTTAAAGAAGGTGGTATATTTGTTTTATGGTTCGAGTAAGATTTGCGCCTAGCCCGACAGGACCAATTCACATTGGCGGTGTTCGAACTGCGCTATATAACTATTTATTTAAATTAAACAAGAAAGGGAGATTTGTCCTTAGGATAGAAGACACAGACAGGTCTAGGAGAGTTGATGGCGCTGAAAAATACATTTATGATGTTTTAGACTATTATAAAATCAAGGTCGACGAGGGGCCCCGTGAAGGGGGTGGGTTCGGTCCGTATAGGCAAAGTGAAAGGAAAGAAATTTATGACAAACACATAAAATTATTACTTGACAAGGGGTGTGCATACTACTGTTATGCCTCAAAAGATGAACTTATTAAGGCAAGAGAAGACAAAGGTTTTTCATATAATTCTAAAACAAGGATGATGTTTAAGAACAGCATAAGCCTAAAAGAAGAAGAGAGCTTGTTACTTAAGAAAAAAAACAAATATGTTGTCCGCCTGAAGGTAGAGGCGGGCGTTGATTTAAATGTTACAGACCTGTTGCGGGGAACAATAAAGGTAAATTCGGATAATTTGGAAGATAAAATACTGATGAAAGAGGACGGGTTGCCAACATATCATTTTGCTAATGTTGTTGATGATCATTTGATGAGAATAACAACTGTCATAAGGGGTGAAGAGTGGCTGCCATCGCTACCAACCCATAAGTTAATATATGAGAGCTTTGGTTGGAAAATGCCAGAAACAATCCACCTTCCATTGATATTAAACCCATCTGGATTGGGTAAATTAAGCAAAAGAGATGCTTTTAAAAATAATTATAGTATATTCCCAATCGGGTGGGAAAAACTTGGTGGACTTAAAGAAGCTGGTTTTTTGGCGGAGGCACAGTTGGCCTATATTTCTCAGCTTGGGTCTAGTTTTAACCACGATGAAGTTGAGTTTGATGTAGACAAAATGTCTAAAAAATTTAAGCTTTCTGCCTTACAAAGGGGAGGAGCAAGATTTGATTATGAGAAGGCTAAGTCTATAAATCAAAAAATTTTATCAAAAAAAGATTCCTCATTGCTTATTTCGGAAAATCCTAAGGTTTTTGAAAGGCTTATAAAAGTTACAGGAAATAATGCCTTTGCGGTTGTCGATTCGATTAAAACAAGAGTTTCTTTGCTGACCGACTTTCAAAAGGAGTTAAATCCATTTGTGCAGGATCCAAACGAGTATGACATGGGTGCAATAAAAAACATTTTAAAGTCTGTTGGGTTTAATGATTTAAATATACTTGGAGAAAACATTCAGCTCAGTAAAACAAACTCTATCAAGGAAAATATCTACAAAGATTCTCAAACAAAAGGTGTCAATTTCGGGAAGTTAATGCAGTTTCTTAGAATATCTCTAGTTGGTGATTTGAGTGGACCCGATGTGTTTTTTATTATAAAAATAGTTGGGAAAGATGTAACTTTAAAAAGACTTAATTCACTTTTAGAAAAAATACAAAAACAATGAGCACATCTACATACATTTTTATATTAATACTATTTCTTCTTATAGCTTCTGGCCTTTTTATTGTAAAACAACAAACCTTCGCGGTCATAGAGAG
>PBVB01000014.1 GCA_002728075.1 Flavobacteriaceae bacterium | reverse complement strand
AAATTGGTCAGACTAAAAAAGTAAGCGTTTTTGTTGTTACCACCACTTATATTTAAGTCGTTTTGTATAAATGTTCCTGTTTGAAACGCAGCATTGAAATTTTCCTCAATATAGGTTTCCCTTGAATTTTTAGTAATTATAGGATAATATACATTTCCATTCTGGGAAGTGAAGAAACCACCAGAAGTATTCACAGCATCTGCGCCTCCTGCACGATCAGGGATATAATCTCCCCATGACTCTGCCTTAGTCGGTGAGTAGATACCATTCTGACCTTGACCCCATACATTTTGTCTTGGGATACGCTCTGATATTTCATCAAAAGAATAAGTTGTGGAAAAAGTAATTTTTGCTTTTCCAGACTGACCTTCTTTGGTGGTAATTACTATTACTCCGTTAGCCGCTCTACTGCCCCAAAGAGCGGCAGCAGATGCCCCTTTTAAAACCTGTACAGATGCAATATCAGCTGGATTAATATCATTTAATCTAGATCCAAAATTAACAGCACCTGAATTTGAACTACCTCCATTTACTATTTTAGTAATACTACTATTTAATGGTGATCCATCAACAATTATTAATGGTTCACTACTTCCTAAAATGGTATTCGCACCACGGATACGAATTCTACTTCCAGCTCCTGGATCGCCACTTGATCTTGTAACACTTAAACCTGCCGCTTTGGCACTAAGTGCATTTGCAAAAGTAGCTTCACCAGACCTTTGAACGGCACCTGTACTCACAACAGAATAAGTAGATCCAAGTTTGTCCCTTTTTTCAGTAAAACCTAGAGAGGTAACCACTACTTCATCTAATTGTTCTGTATCTTCTTCCATCAAAATATCGAAGCTAGATTGACTTCCAACCTCAATTGTTTGAGTAAAATATCCAGTATAACTAATTTCAAGGTTTGCACCATCGGAAACAGAAATTTCAAAATTTCCGTCAAAGTCAGTGCTAACACCGTTATTAGTACCTACTTCAATTACATTAGCTCCTGGTAAGGGACCATTTGCATCACGAATCGTTCCGCTTATGGTATTTTGAGCTAAAGCAATCTGGAAAACACCCAAAAAAAGGATGATTACCAACTTAAAACTATTTTCCATATAAATATTTGATTAATTTTTTTTTAAATGTAATAAATTTTTGATAAGATTAAATTGTTGAAAATTATTTTTTTAACATCAAATTTCTAAAAGCCTAGATGGCAAAGGATAAGAAAATTACATGTAAAAGATACACTTAAATATTAAGTCGTTATCTTAGATTTTTTTAAATTAAAACAGATGTACAGACATTTAATATTTTCAATCCTCATATTTTTATTTCATAAATCTCATGGTCAAGGTTTATATGAGAATTTAGAGATACAAATAAAAAAAAATGTCGACTGGTATGCGGGTATTCTTATTGAAGGCCACAAAATGCCTCTTAATGATGGTTATGAAGCAGATTTGTATGGAACAAGTTATTATAATCAACTGCAACCATTGTTATTGTCAACCAGTGGTGATTTAGTTTGGTGTGAGGAACCATTTAGATTTAGAGTTAAAGAAGAAAAGATATTATTTGACAAAGCTTATGCTCCACTGGAATACAAAAAAGCAGGTAAAAGTTTAAGAGAAGCCTTTTTGTATGCAAGCAAAAATTATTTTCCTCCATCTGGAAAAATGCCCCCCGAGCTATTTTTCTCGGTTCCTCAATACAATACTTGGATTGAATTAACCTACAACCAAAACCAGAAAGACATTCTTGAATATGCAAGAGCCATAATTAATAACGGTATGCCACCTGGAATCATAATGATTGATGACAATTGGCAAGAAGATTATGGAAAATGGAGTTTTCATCCAGGCAGATTTCCAGATCCTAAAGCAATGATGANAGAGTTAAAAGATTTAGGNTTCAAAGTAATGCTGTGGGTGTGTCCATTTGTAAGTGCTGATTCTGATGTGTACAGAGAACTTGAGAAAAAAAGAATNTTTATGTTGGATGAGACAGAAAAACCAGCCATGGTTAGGTGGTGGAATGGAGTAAGTGCTGTTTTAGATCTTACAAATCCTGAGAGTGAAAAATGGTTTAAAGGAGTATTAAATAATTTAATAAATGAGTTTGATGTTGATGGATTCAAATTGGATGCAGGGGATGGAAGATTTTACAAAGGAATAAAATCATTNAAANAAGTNAANCCTAACACACATACTGAATTATTTGCNAAAATTGGATTAAGCTACCCTTANAATGAATATAGAGCAACTTGGAAAATGGGAGGCCAACCTCTGGTTCAAAGATTGCACGATAAAAGCCATGATTGGGAAGATTTAAATAAATTAATACCTCATATGCTACTAGAAGGAATTATGGGTTATCCTTTTAGTTGTCCTGATATGATTGGNGGTGGTCAGTTTACATCATTTTTGGATGATGCACCTATCGACCAAGAACTAGTTGTTCGCTCTACACAGGTACATGCACTTATGCCAATGATGCAGTTTTCAGTTGCACCTTGGCGAATACTTGATGAAAGACATTTTAACGCTGTTTTAGANGCTGTTAATCTAAGAAATAAGTTCAAGGAAACTATTTTGAGATTAGCTAAAAAGGCCTCAACTAACGGAGAACCTATAGTGCGCTCCATGGAATACGTTTATCCTCACAAGGGATATGTTGATATTACAGATCAATTTATGCTAGGAAACAGCATTCTAGTCGCACCATACTTATCTAAGGGAGAAGGTTCAAGAAAAGTAATCCTTCCTAAAGGCAGTTGGAAATCAGATACTGGAAAAGTTTTTAAAGGTGGAAAATCAATTACTGTTAACGTCCCTCTTACAAGACTGCCGTATTTCATAAAAGAATAAATTAATCCAATTATTCATTATATATCTCAAAGTCAATAGACAATGAATCTAGATATAAAATTCTGTTAATGCAACAACTAAGAATTTTATTTCTGTCATCTTCAGAGATTTGGTTAGGGAAAAATTTAACAGCAATATAGAGTGGCATTAATTCTGCCAAATCTTCCCTGTACGGGTAATCTCGTGCATAATCGGAAATATAACAATTATCTTTATCCACAGCATTTATCCAACCNTCCCCATTTGTTTCNCTNTCGGGATAGATGTANGCATCTATAGAGGTATGTGTNGCCTCATGAATCAANGTTTCTTCAATTATATTACCGGTAAAATAGTTTTCGTAAAAATCAGACATACCTGTGTGAACAAGGATATTGTTATTTCCTCCACCATAAGCCTCTTCTCCTTTATGAATCCACATAGTTTCAACGTGTTTTCTTAAACCTTTTGACAATTGACCTAATAAAAATCCATATTTTTCTGCTTCTAACAAAGATTGGTCAATTGAGAACTCTGAATTAATCTGAATTTCAGTAACCAATCCATCAGAAAAATATGCATCATACAAAAAGGGGTTATGATCTATGAATCCGCCACCATTTCTTCTATCATACATAAATCTTGAATCGATTCCTTTATAGACTATACTGTCATAAACAGTCTTATTCNAAGGAGTGATTATATTTCCTGTAATAAAAATTGTCCCTCCATATGGTGGTTCGCTTAATTCCACATAACTATATTCCCCAGAATTATATGAAAATATTTTTGAAAAAATAGCCTGGAGTGAAATATTAGAATTTACTGTTATCGTGATTTCCATTGAAGTTTCATTGCTTCCAGTCCAACCAATAAATTTATAACCATCATCAGGAGTAGCATTTATTTTTAAAACAGTGCCAGCAGCAAAAGTACCTGACTGTGTATTCCCGCCATTTCTTGTAAATATGTTAATCCTTCCACCTTCTGATGAACTTATTGAAACGTCATACTTTACCAACGGGTTGGTTTCAGGTTGGGAAGAGTCCGAATCATCTTTACTGCAAGAAAAAATAATAAGGTTAAATAAAAGAAATAATTTGTAATATGTGAGATTCCTAAAATTCATTATTGATAATTTATAAATATAATTGGTTAAACTCTTAAAACTTATGTTTATAATAGTTTATTAAAGTTTCATATAGATTAATATTATTAATTTTACTAAAAAATCAAGCATGTTTAAAAAATTGTTTTTGTCACTTATAGTTTTACTTACAAATTGTAACTCTGAGAATAAATCAGAAAAATCATTTTATCCAGGACAATTTTGGTTAGATAATAATGGAGTCCATATTAATGCTCACGGTGGAGGAATCCTATATCATCAAAATAAATACTTTTGGTACGGTGAACATAAAGTAGAAGGTGAAATTGGAAATACCGCACAGGTAGGAGTTCATCTTTACACCTCTGATAACCTTTATGATTGGAAAGACGAGGGTATAGTTTTAAAAGTTAATGATAAAGATCCATCTTCAGATATTTATAAAGGCTGCATACTTGAGAGACCCAAAGTGATTTACAATAAAAAAACCAATAAGTTCGTAATGTGGTTTCACTTGGAGCCTATAAATAGAGGTTATGAAGCAGCTAGAAGTGGAGTTGCTGTTTCAGATAGTCCATTTGGGCCATTTACTTTTATTGAATCCATAAGGCCAAATGCTGGAGTCTGGCCACTAAATGTTCAAAATTTTCATAAAAAACCTGTATCGAGTGATGTAAAAAAAATATATGGTGGTGGACCTGAACATCTCCCTAAACACGTCGACAGTCTAAACCTCCTCGGGAGAGATTTTGAAATTGGACAAATGGCTAGAGATATGACGCTTTTTGTTGATGATGACGATAAAGCATACCATATATATTCCTCAGAAGATAACAGCACTTTACATATATCTCAGCTTTCAGAGGATTACCTTACCCATTCTGGAAAATATAAAAGATTCTTTCCTAGTAAGTTTAATGAAGCGCCAACCGTGATGAAAACTTCTTCGGGAAAATACTTTATTATTTCTTCTGGCTGTACCGGATGGAATCCTAATGCAGCAAGATCAGCAAGCGCCAAAAGTATTTTTGGACCATGGAAAGAACTTGGAAATCCTTGTGTCAGCAGAGATTCACTCACAACGTATTATTCTCAAAGCACATATATACTTCCTGTTCAAGGTATTAAAGATGCATTTATATTTATGGCAGACAGATGGAAACCAGATAATCCAATAGAGGGTACCTATGTTTGGTTACCTATAAAAGTAAAAGATAATAAACTGGTTGAACTAGAATGGAAAGATAAATGGGATTTAAGTATTTTTAATAAGAATTAATCTGTCNTCAACTTTATTCGAGTCAAATACATATCCGTGGTCATGTAAAGATACTCGTAGTTTGAATCAAAAGTGCAATTTGCAGTTCTTTCAACTGTTTTTATCGTTCCCAAATGAGTTCCGTTCTCAGCAATTATAAGTACTCCACCAGGACCGGTTGAGAAAATAGTTCCATCAGGATNAATTTTTATTCCATCAAACAGACCAACATNNTTTTCTGCTAACTTTCTACCATCAAAAAAAACACGTGCGTTTTTAACTGTTTCTCCATTAATATCATATGCCATAATTCTAGGATTAGTAGAATCCGAAATATTAACATACATTATNCTATCATCATTTGANAGGGCCACACCATTAGGATAAGTTAGNTTATCGACCAGTAAAGTTAGCTTNCCATCTTTGGTCAATTTATAAACTCCATTGACTTTTAATTCCTTTAGCTTATCAGAATTTCTGTTTTTCAATCCNTACGGAGGATCTGTGAAGATTAAATCACCATTTTTTGTAAATACCATATCGTTTGGACTGTTAAAACGTTTGCCTTGAAATTTATTTACGATAGTTTCAAATTCACCACTACCCCATCTTTTAAGCTTTGCAATTCTCCTATCACCATGCATGCAGATTAAAAGCTCATTTTCAGAATTTAAAATTAGCCCATTTGATCCGTCTTTTTTACTAGTTGGAACTTTTCCACTAAACCCGCTAGGTTCAATGTAAACAGATAAACCCTCATTTTCATTCCATTTGTAAATTTTATTTTTAGGGACATCTGAAAATAAAACAGAATTGATTTCATCTACCCAAACTGGCCCTTCGGACCACTCAAAACCTTTAGCTAAAATTTCTATTTTAGAATATTCATCAACATATTTATCCAGAGCTGGATTAATTTTTTCAATTTTCCCTATAAAATTAACTTGAGCATTAACTGTATAATGAATCAAAATTATTATGTAAAATATGATATTCTTCTTCATTTATTTTTAGAAATNATTATATAATAAACCAACCCGACAGCAATAATCGATAAAAGACTTATTAGGGCTAACANTTAAATAAATATAATATAATTTTAAACATTAAATTTGTTAAAAAATCAACTTTTAAGTTATTAAAATATGAAGAAAATTTGCATTTTATTTTTACTTCTACTTAGCTGTTCAAAGNCAGAAAAACCCAAATCATCCTTTAGAGTTGATTTAATTGATAAAGAAACTCGAGTACAAGATAATTTATTCAACCATGTTAATGGAATATGGTCAAAAAATACTGAAATACCAGATGATAGAGTACGTTGGGGAAGTTTTGATGAACTAAGAGAAAAAACCAGTCAAAACTTACTTGATATAATGAAAAAATCAAGTGTTGATAAAAATATTGATTTGAAATCTGACGAAGGAAAAGCTGTTATGCTTTATAACTTATATACTGACACCTTGGAAAGAAACAAACAGGGTGTTAAACCAATTCTCCCGTATATTGAAAGCGTAAATAAAATCAAATCGATTAATCAAATTGAAGATTTATTGATTGATTTTTATCCTAAGGGCAGTTTGGCATTGTTCTATTTTAGAGTAACTGCGGATTCAAAGGATAGCAATCTAAATATCTTAAAAATGTACCCTGGAGTTTTAGGTATTGAAAGAGATTATTACTTAAAAAAGGATGATAATTCAAAAAAGATTCTCGATGAATACAAAAAGCATGTTAAAAGAATGTTTAACCTAATTGGCTTCTCAGAGAATGAAAGCTTAGAAGAATCCTCTAGAATAATTGAATTCGAAAAAAAAATTGCTTCCATACGCCTTGACAAAGTGTCAAGACGAGATGCTTCAAAAACTTATAACCCAATAGAATTAGAAAAATTATATGAATACTTACCCTTAATTGATTGGAAAAAAGTATTTAAAACCGTTGGGTTAAAAAACATTAACTCATTGGTGCTATCGGATTTAAACTACTTTAAATCTATAAATGAGATACTTCAAACAGTATCCATTGATGAAATAAAATCCTATCTAAAATGGACTATAATCGATGGTTCCGCCTCGAGTTTAAGTATGGATATTGATAAAGCAAATTGGGAGTTTTATGGAAAAGTTCTAAATGGCTCTGTAAGTCAGAGAGCACTTGAAAAAAGAGCTGTTCAAGTAGTCAATAGTAGTCTTGGTGACGCTCTTGGTAAAGTCTATGTTTCTGATAAATTTACTCAAGAAGCAAAAGATATTATGATAGAATTAATTGACAATTTAAAAATTGCATATACCAAAAGAATAGAAAATCTTAAGTGGATGGACAGTATAACTAAAATTAATGCTATTAATAAACTTACAAAAATGAAAGTTAAAGTAGGGTTTCCAGACAAGTGGGAGGATTATTCTAAGCTTGAGCTAATTAAAGACGAAAACAATTCTAATTATTTTGAAGCTAGAATCAATATAGCTGAATATAACTTTTTTGATAATTTGTCAGATTATGGAAAACCCGTTGATAAAAGTCAATGGTTATTGACACCTCAAACAGTAAACGCTGGATATGTTCCCATTTTTAATGAAATAATTTTTCCAGCAGCATTTTTACAACCTCCGTTTTTTGACATGTATGCTGATCCTGCTGTTAATTATGGTGCAATAGGAAGTGTGATTGGACATGAAATTCTTCATGGGTTTGATGATTCAGGAGCTGATTTTGATGAAGTTGGAAATCTTAGAAATTGGTGGACAGAAAAAGATTTGGAAAGATTTAACAAATTGGGTGAAAAATTAGCAAACCAATTTAGTGAGATTGAGGTTCTACCAGGAAACTTTATAAATGGGAAATTCACTCTTGGAGAAAATATAGGTGATTTGGGTGGATTAAGAGCAGCATATGACGCTTACAAGATCTACAAAAAAAATAACAAAACTCCAGATTCAATTTATGGTTATACACCCGAGCAGTTATTTTTTATCTCATTTGCAAATAATTTCCGTACAAAAATTAGGGAGGAGGCTCAAAAAAATTATCTTCGAATTGACCCACATTCCCCTGGCTATTACAGAGTGAATCAAAGTGTTCGTAATATGGACGAATTTCATCAAGCTTTTAATACGACTTCAGAGGACAGTATGTTTCTTTCAAAAGAAAAGAGAGTGTATATATGGTAAATTTTCATAAATTTAAAAACTAACTATAAAACAAATTCATTATGAAAAATTTTTTATTTACATTATTTTTTGGGCTATTCATTTTTGCAAATTCTTATTCTCAAGTTATTGTAATGGATATAGTTCAAGTCAAGGAAGGTATGAACGCTCAATATGAAGCAGTTGAAAAATTTGTAGAGCCCATCAAAAGAGAGGCTGTAAAAATGGGTAAACAGCTCGGATGGTACATCATGAAAAGGAAATCAGGAGGGGACCTAAGTGAGGTTGAAAATAAAGGAATTGGAGATTACATTATCTTAAATATTTTTNAAGATGAAGCTCAGATGAAATCTGGTATGGATTGGAACGCTACTGCTAATAAAGTATACAAAGGAAAAATGTCCGCACGCNCAATACAAAAGAAGATGAATTCTTTTAATGCTCCTAGAAAAGATACTAGAACTTATACTCTTAAAAATATTTATTATACTAAACCAGGACAGGTAAATAGAGGAGAGACTATTTATATTTTCCCCGCTGAAGCACTTAATGATGAATATGAACAATACGAAATGGAAGTCTTTAGACCCATGTGGGAAAAAAGAATATTGGAAGGNAGTCACAAACATTGGGGATTTAATAAAATAACCAAAAGAAGTGATAATGCTTACCAAAACTTAACTCATATTATTTTTAATATTCCGACTGATTTAAAGTCAAACTTAAAAACAGATTTTACAACTCAGAAGGCTATGGATATGGGATACAATTCAAGAAAAGGTTTTGATAGTGCAGCATGTGAAATAATTTTTCTCGCAGATGCATACAACAATTAATTAAATAAAAAGCCCNCANTGAGAGGGCTTTTTTATTTTACATAGAATTGATTTTTTGGTCCATCCACAAGAGTCTGTCTTNAAGATGGCTTTTCAGGGCATCAATTACTTGCAAATAGTCAATGCTGATTCCAATCCATCGNTGGTAGTTTCTGTCAATAGAACCATTTTCTATCAAATAATCAGCAGTCTCTTGAACCAAATTTAAAATTGTTTGATTAGAAAATTGATTGCTTCTATATTGTGTCCATCTTTCTTTTAATCTCTGTTTAAAATAATNATCTCCCAAAAATACTTCCCACCAAAATGGAACCATCCAGGCGTCTCTTGGAACATATTGGTTATAATTGGCAATCCAGTCGGTAAAAGGAACTCTATCTTGTCTGTTATATCCAATATTTAAATCCCAAATTGGACCCATTTTAAGCTTTCCACCTCTATTTTTATGCATATAGGTGCTTAGTCTGTAGGCGTCTATGTTACCAGTAAGTTCATTTAGAATAAAATAATCCACAAAACTATCAATATCAATATAATTATTGTAATCTCTGTCACTTGCAGTATTATCTATATTAAATAATGAATTTTCAAAATCTCTTATATAGTTTTGAATGTATTGTTTTTGCTCATCCGTTATATCATCTGCCTTNGGATATTCATACAAAAAATAAGTTTCTAAATATTGAGCAGGATGATATGGAGGGTTAAATGGTGGAAAAGAAATTTGAACCCCATTTATATCATAATCAGATCTGAATGAAATAGATTCGGAATACCTGGCGTCATCATCCCAATTATTTTCAAAATAACTTAAAGGCTGGGTTCCTTCTATTACGTCTCCGCCAGCAGTTTTATCAATTTTTAATATGTAGCCTCCCGTAATGTCCTCCTTCAATTTTTTAATATCTATTCTATTTTTGTCTCTTTTTAATTTCTCCATTAGAATATAAACGCCCTTGTAATCGCCATTGACTTCTAATTCAACAAATTTTGATCTACTCGCATACATTCCAATTGATCTTGAAAGCTCATAACCAATGTAGTGATGCATTAAAGATGGATCAAAAACTCTTTGATCACTTGATCTGAAGACATGTCCCATCAAGATCCAATCCTCTTCCTCAGGAAAATTTAAAATTTCCATTTCTGAATCTTCATTATTTTCATCCCATATTTCAAATCCGTATGATTTTTTGTCTGTCAANCGAAATGATGTTGAACCTCGGTATTCTACTCCAATTGGACTTGAATGGGTTATACTGTCATTTTCTTTGATATATATATCTCCAGGAACTTTTGGTTCATTTTGAATCATTTGATCACTTTTAACAGAAATATAAGGTAGTTGACCTGTTTCAATTTTATTTTCAAAAAAATTCAGATCTTCCGAGTCATCTGTACTTTTGTTACAACTAATATTTGCAAAAAGAAATACAAATAAAATTGACTTAAAAACATATTTAAAAAGTGGGTTTGTAGTTATAAAATTCAANATGTTTNTTTTAAANNTTTANTAGNTAAATATTTANTNCAATNTANCAAAGTATAGAAAGAAATCGTAATTTGAGTAGGTATTTCTATTTAAACTTGGTTCAGTGTTTTTGTAGATTTAAAATTAAACTTTTAAAATGAAAAGATTTTTATCAATAATTTTTACTTTTTTTATAATTACAAATCTTTACACTCAAAAAAAAAGTAAAAAACTTTCAATTGATTCTTTAACACAGAAAAAAACTAAAAGTGTCGGTATAATCACATCATATCTTGACAATAATGATGAGTTATACCTAGAATTAAGCGACTCAATATTCAAAAAGGAGATTTTGGTCGTTACACGATTTGTACAACTGCCCTCTAATTATTCCGGATATATTAATGCTGGATCTAAAACTTCGGAGCAAGTTGTTATGTTTGAAAAAAAAGGAGAAAAGATTTATTTAAGGCAAAAAAGCTTCTCTAATATTGCAAATCAAATTGATCCCATAAATATAAGTGTTACAAAGAACAATTTAACCCCTATTCTAGCATCCTTTAAAATATTAAATAAAGAAAAAAATCGATATTTAATAGATGTCAGTTCATTCTTTTTAAAAGATTCTCCAGGATTTAATATTATTAGAAAAACAGAACGAGACAAATATAAAATTGGAAGGGCTGACAAGAATAGAAGTTCCATAGATTCAGCCAATAGCTACCCACAAAATTTGGAAATAAAACATACTTTGACCTTTGAAGCCTCTAAACCCCCAAGAGGAAACAATTCAAAAACACTTTCATTTCAAATAAATCATTCTTTTATTGAGTTACCGAAAAATCCTATGCCAGTTAGATATACAGATCACAGGGTTGGTTGGTTCAGTGTTGAAAAAACAAATTATAGCTCTCAGGAACTTAAGTCAGATTCTTATAGAATTGCACAAAGATGGAGATTGGAACCTAAAGACCCAGAAGCCTATAATAATGGAGAACTTTCAGAACCTGTGAAACAAATAATTTATTATTTAGATCCAGCAACCCCAATCAAATGGAGAAAATACTTCAAACAAGGAATTGAAGACTGGAATGAGGCTTTTGAGGAGGCAGGATTCAAAAATGTTGTAGTTGCAAAAGACCCCCCTTCAAAAGACGAGGATCCGAGTTTTAGTCCAGAAGATATCAGATACTCAACCGTAAGATATGTTGCATCCAAAACAAGAAATGCTACCGGTCCAAGAGTATATGATCCACGAACAGGTGAAATTCTTGAAAGTGACGTTATATGGTACCATAATCATCTTAGGTCATATAGAAATAGATATCTTATAGAAACTGGAGCGGCCAACCCAAAAGCCAGAACGCTTGATACTCCTGAAAGCGAGATTGGAGAGATGATGAGAAGAGTTATTTCTCATGAAGTTGGACATGCACTAGGTCTTCCACATAACATGAAGGCTAGTAGTGCATATCCAGTTGATTCTCTTAGATCTGGATCTTTTACTCAGAAGTACGGTATAGCATCAACAATTATGGACTATGCTAGATACAATTATGTAGCTCAACCAGAAGATAAAAATATTCGCTTTATTAGAAAAATTGGACCCTATGATAAATACTCAATAAATTGGGGATACAGGTATTTTCAAAACAAAAATTCTTTAGAAATAAAGTCCATTTTAGAAGATTTTGTAGATAAAAATTCCCTTAATCCAAATTTCATGTTTGGTTACGGAGGATTAGATCCCAATTCTCAAACAGAAAATATTGGAGATGACCCCGTAAAGGCAACTACATACGGTATTAAAAATTTAAAAATTGTAATGAAAAACCTTCCAGAGTGGACACAAACTAAGAATATAGATTATGAAGATTTGGAAGAAATTTATACCGAGGCAATTTATGTTTACAGGAGGTATATGTATCATGTACTAAATATTGTAGGAGGCGTATACGAAACCAGAAATTCAAGGAAAAAAGATAATATTAATACCTACAAAAATGTTTCTGAAGAGAAACAAAAAGAGGCTATTTTATTTCTTTATAAAAACCTATGGAAAAGTCAATTTTGGTTAACNCCTAAAAAAATAACTTCAAAAATAAGGTCTAACGGAATTATGGAACGAATTGAAAATATCCAGAAAAGTTCCTTAAACAGGCTGTTGTCTGTCAGAAAATTAAATCAAATTCTTTCATCTAACTCAACAGTTGAAGGGTTTGGTTTAAATTCCAAGAATCTAATAAAAGAAATTGAAAAACTCATTTTTAGTAATTCAAATCCAGATACCTCAGAGCAAAACTTACAAGTATATTTTATTGAGAAAATGGTTGAATTGATAGATGATAAAAAACTCCATCCAAGCATAAAGTCTTTTTTGTTTAGCCTAAAGAAAAATTTGAATAAGAAATTTAAGAGAAATACCAATAAACCTTTCAAAGCTCATTATGACTATCTGTATTTATTGACAAAAACTTAAATTTTAGTTTTTTCGATAACAGCTTGACCAAACAAACACAAACCTGAATTTGTAACTACAAGAGAAAGGGTTCCTAGTAAAACCCAATTTTCAGAATTTTTATACTTCATTATAATTGCCTCACCTAGAAGAGACAGTCCTAANCCAAAAATAAGGAGTGACNCNACAGAATACAAAAACCATTTTTTCTTTTTATCCATAATTGAATTTATTTTAATAGTCTATAAAAAAATAAAAATAGCGAATTAGGGATTGATTGTATAGGAAAGAAACAAAATCAAATAAATATATAATTGTAAACCCTGAATTTACTTAAAAAAGTCAATTAAGTTTTAAATAGTANTTTTTATAAGGAAAATAAGATATTGTAGCTAGTAAAGCGACTAATGCTATTGANTAATAGACAAAATTTGGGGTGATAATTTTGTCTCCACTAGCGTATGAATGNAAACCAACCAAATAAAAATTAACACCGAAATAGGTCATCAAAATACTTGCAAATGATACTATACTTGCAAGATTAAAAATCCATTTTCCTCGTAAACTTGGTATAAATCTCATATGAATAACAAATGCATAAACCATAATACTTATAAGAGCCCAGGTTTCCTTTGGATCCCATCCCCAATATCTTCCCCAACTTTCATTTGCCCACATTCCGCCTAAAAAGTTTCCAATAGTTAACATAATCAGTCCAACTGTCATAGAAAGTTCATTTACAATTGAAAGTTCATTAATGTTTAAGTTCATTATCTTTTTGTTATTTCGATTTGTCAAAACCATTAGCAAAAGAACCACAAGTCCAATTATCATACTAAGAGCAAAAGGACCGTAACTTCCAACTATTACAGCAACATGAATCATTAACCAATAGCTATCAAGAACAGGTTGAAGATTTGCTATGGATGGATCCATCCAATTCCAGTGAGCAATCATCAAAATCATGGATACAACAAATGTTGTAGCTGCAAGGGTTAGATTTGACTTTCTACCAAACAAAATTCCAAATAGCATNGTTGCCCAAGAAACATAAATCATTGACTCATATGCGTCGCTCCATGGAGCATGACCAGAGATATAGGCCCTAAAGATTAAGCCAGCAGTGTGAAGTACAAATAGTAAATAAACAACCGCTTTAAAAAAATTTATTAAGTAAACAAANACTTTTTTTTGATTAAAAATNTGAATGATCAGAATTAAAAAAAGGAAAAGCCCAGTATACAAGTACCAACTAAAAATTTTTTTAAAAACATCATATTTATTGTATAAAATTTCTGATTTGATTTTATTTTCAGAAGGTACAATCATCTCACCATATCTTTTTTGGTATCCCTTTAGGCTCTCTAGCAAATTGTCAGCATTGGTATAGTCACCACTTTTTTTTGCCGATCTTAAGGATTGAAAGTAAAGAGGAAGCACATTATTCACATACAACGAGTCAGGTCCTGTGAAATTTGTGTCCTGAATTTCAGGATAGGAAACCCATTTATTGTTTTTATCACCTGGAACAGGAAAAATTCTTAAGACCTTACCTTCCAATGCCGAATACAATAGATTAACACGCTTATCTACCTCTATAAAGTCTTTTTGAAACTGATTAGGAATTCCAGCCCTATAAGCCTTTTCAAGTTGTGATGAAATTTTATAATTACCTTCTTTATCAAAAAAAGATACCAGAGGTGCATATTTTGTTTTCATCGGAACCCCAATTAGCTTTCTTATAGAATCATTTCCTCTTTTTAAGTAAATAATTGGAGTATTAAACCATACGGCTGGGCCATTAAGAATCGATAGTAAAACTTGATCTGAATTTAACCCTTTATATTCATCTTTCTTACTTACTTTTCTAACAAGTTCAGATGAAAACGTGTTGGCAGGTTTCATCCTACCACCTAAATCTTGTATAATTAAAGACCCAAACTTTTCAGCTTGATCATGGGGAAAAGCATCAGCGATAATTATGGAGTCGTAGTCAATCTCCTTATCTACCTTTAGAAATGTGTCTTGTGCAAATGAAAATTGAGAAACTAAAAGAAAAAGTAACGACAACATCGATTTTTGGTGCTTTATTTTTTCAATTTTCTTTGAAAGAAGTTTAAATCTAGTTTTTCCAAGGAAGAATATCCCTATCATACTTGCATAAAGAGTCATGTATCCTGAATAGGTTAATAAAGTTCCCCATTTATCATGATTAACAGAAAGGATAGTTCCTTTCTCATCTGGGTCAAATGATGATTGAAAGAATCTATATCCCTTGTGGTCAAGTACATGATTCATGTAAATTCTGTAATCAAAATTATCATTGTCAATAACAGTAATCTTGCTTTCAAAAGAGGAGTAACTATTTTCTGTACCTGGATACTTTTCAGCAATAAAATCATTTAATTTAATTTCAAAGGGGAGATTCATTTCGACAGAGCCATAAGACATGTAAAAGTCAAGTGGTCCAACTGATACTTTTTTATTGGTTTCGGAAAAACCTTTTCCTCCAAGTAAATTGACCTCCTTAGATTCACCCCCAACTCCTACCCTTACCTTGAGCATATCTTGAAAATTATCTTCCTGTTGGTCAAGTTTAACCACATCAAACTTTCCACGTAAGACAGGTTCAGGAATTACAAATTGATAATTAGAAATAGTATAGAGACTTCTAAATTGAAGGTTTTCTTTTTTTTCTGGTACAACATTGTCGGTGTACTGATCAGCCATCCTTAAAAAACTTCCTTTAAAAGGACTAGTTAAAAAATATTCACCATCAATTACCTCAATATTAATAGCACCTTTAATAGGATTGTTGAGCGTAAAAAGCACATTATGAATATTTGAGACTTCACCCTCTTTAATATAATGGTTATGTCGTGTACCATCGATTGCCTCTACTATTTTTATATACTTATACCCATCTGGATCTAAAACAAGATCCTCTGTCACATTTTCCATGAAATCCAAGTAGGTTATGTTGAATTTTATATCCTTAAAATTTTGTTCAATATCAAAGTCGTTTTGAACATGTTCAGATAGCAGAAGTTCTTTTTTAATTTTCTTTCTAAAAACTTTGCCTTCAATCTCACCATCAACCAAAACCGTAAGATATGTTTTGTCTGATAGAAATTTAGAAGTAGAATCTCCTTCTCTTATAGGCATAACACCTTCATAACCAATATATCTTGTTACAAATGCACCAACCAAAATAAGTATAAAGGATAAGTGTAAACCTAGAATGGCTAATTTGTCACGTCTGAACAATTTATACTTGAAAATATTTCCTACAAAATTGATAACAAAGAGAAACATTATTAATTCGAACCACCATGCATTATAAATCCATATTTTAGCAGTATCGGTTGAGTACCAACTTTCAATAAAAGTTCCAAGCGCCATCGAGGTAGGAAAAATTATAAATAAAATGGCTGTTAAACGATTGGAAGCTAAGTATTTCCAATAAAAATTTCTCATTGAATTCAATAACATTTGCAAAGATACATTGAAACAGACTACAAAGGAAAGTTATTTATAAATTTACCTAATAGGAATATAACATTAAAATATTTTTTTAGATGATTAAAATTTCAATTATTGGGGCAGGAAACGTTGGAATAAATTTGTTTGAAACACTTAGAAAAAAAAAGAAAGTTAAAATAGTCTCGTTGTTTAACAGATCCATAGAAAAAATTTTAAGTTACAAAGACAAAATTTTTGTCACCAACAATATAGATGAAATAAAGAAATCTGATATATATATTATTTCTACAAATGACAAATCAATTGAAAAGATTAGCAATGATCTTAAAGGAAGAGATGGGATGGTGGTACATACCTCTGGAAGTACAGANATGAAAATTCTATCTATTCATAAAAATTTTGGTGTGCTATATCCACTTCAAACGCTGACAAAAAACAAATTATTTGATTTTAAAAAAATACCGATTTGTATAGAAGGAAATAATGATATTAATGACAAAAAATTAGAAAAATTGGTAAAAATTATTGGATCAAAATACTATCACCTTGATTCAAAACAAAGATTAGCTCTGCATGTCTCAGCTGTATTTGCCTGCAATTTCACTAATTATTTATTTAGTATAGCTTACGATATATGCACTGAAAATAAAATGCCATTTGAAATTTTGTTTCCTTTAATTAGAGAAACTTCAGAAAAAATAGAAAAAAATAAGCCTTCTAAAATACAAACTGGTCCTGCAATAAGAAAAGATATAAATACTATTAAAAAACATTTAAATTTTATTAAATCTAAAAATTCAAAAAAAATATACTCTATATTAACAGATGGAATAATAGAAAAAAATGGAAAATAAAAATTACAAAGAGCTACTTAAAGAGATCACAACCTTTATACTAGACGTAGATGGTGTTCTAACAAATGGAAAAATACTAGTTACATCAAAAGGAAAAATGTTAAGAGAAATGAACACAAAGGATGGTTTTATTATAAAATATGCTTTAGATAAGGGCTTTAAAATTTTTATTATTTCAGGAGGAACAAATAAAGGGGTCAAAGAAAGACTAAAAGACTTAGGTATTGAAGAAATATTTTTAGGAGAGCACACAAAAAAAGACACTTATGATAAGCTAATAAAAAAATACAACCTTAAAAAGAATGAAATTGTCTATATGGGAGACGATATACCTGATATACCTGTAATGAAAAAAATTGGAGTCCCCTGTTGTCCTAATGATGCTGTCCCAGATGTAAAACAAATTTCTATCTACATATCCAAAAAAAATGGCGGACAGGGTTGTGTTAGAGATATTATAGAACAAACCTTAAGGGTTCAAAACAAATGGCTTACATAGAAATTAATAAAGGCAAAAAAATTATTTTAGGTTCTAATTCTCCTAGAAGAAAACAACTACTTCAAGATGCTGGTATAAATTTCGAAATAAGAGCTTTTCCAACTAATGAAAATTACCCTACCAAACTAAAAGGGAGTGAAATAACAGAATATTTAGTTAAAAAAAAATCTAAAGAATTTAAGGGGGTTAAAGATGATGAGATTATAATTACTGCTGACACAATAGTTTGGGCCCAAAATGAACACCTCGGAAAACCGAATAATATAACAGAGGCTAAAAAATTTTTAGAGAAACTTTCAAATATGAAACATGAAGTAATTACCTCTGTTTGTTTTACAGAAAAAGAAAAACAAACAATAATTTCTGAATCAACATTTGTTTTATTTAAAAAATTATCAATCAGCGAAATTAATTATTATTTAAATAATTTTGATTTTTTAGACAAAGCAGGAGCTTATGGAATCCAAGATTGGATAGGGAATATNGGNGTAAAAAGAATCGAAGGAAGNTATACNAATGTGGTTGGACTTCCNGTTTGTNAAGTNATAGATGTCCTCCAAAAATTGTAGATATAAGCAATAAATTGTAGTATTAAAGATTATATTTATAAAAATGAATAAGCCTAAATATTTTGTACTTTTTTTACTATTTTGTGTCTCTAAATTTTATTCTCAATCAAGCAATGAAATTTATTTAAAGCTTAAAAAATTAAACTTTTTAGGTTCGGTTTTATATGTTGCNGCACACCCAGATGACGAAAATACATCTCTAATTTCCTATCTTTCAAATGAATTGCATGCNCACACGTCCTATCTTTCATTAACAAGAGGTGATGGCGGACAGAATTTAATTGGTACAGAATTANATGATTTATTAGGGGTTATTAGGACAAATGAGCTTTTACAAGCTAGAGCAATTGACGGAGGTAACCAATATTTTACCTCGGCTATAGATTTTGGGTTCTCTAAAAATTCCAATGAGACATTGAAAATATGGCCAAAAAATATCATTCTAGAAGAAATTGTAAGATTAATTAGAGAAATTAAACCTGACATAATCATTAATAGATTTGACCACAGAAGAGATGGACAAACTCACGGTCATCACACATCTTCTGCAATTTTAAGTANAGAAGCTTTTAANATNAGTGGAGATCGAAATTTTTATTCATCTCAGTTGGATTCTTTANAATTGTGGAAACCTTTTAGACAATATGTAAATATTTCATGGTGGAGATATGGTAGTAGAGAAAAGTTTAACTCAATTAANAAGGATAATTTTATAAAAATTGATATAACCAAATACAATTTTTTAACTGGTAGAACAAATAGTGAAATTTCTGCACTTAGCAGATCACAACACAAATCTCAAGGTTTTGGAAGATCTCCAAGCTTAGAAAAAGAATCAGAATTTTTGGAATTAATNGGTGGACTTGAAAATAAATCTNATCGTATTTTCGAAGGTATAGACACTACATGGAATCGACTAGAGGGTGGAAAAAGAATAAAAATNTTAATTGANCANATAATTGCAAAGTTTGATTTCGAAANNCCTGAAAAATCAGTTAAAAATCTTTTAGAAGTTTTCAATGAAATTAAGAGACTTGAAAGTTCTGTATGGAAAAAAAGGAAGTTAAAAGAAGTTAAAGAAATAATAAAGCTCTGTTTGGGTATTAAAATGATTACAAATACAGATTTTGATTATGGAAATAGANATGAAGAAATTAATTTAGACTTTAAAATTCTAAATAACAGTAGTTATCCAATAAATATTACTAAAGTTAACAATCAATTAAAAAGCTCTTTAATAAGCCCATATGAACTCTATCAAGACANTATTAAGTTCAAATTGCCAAATGAATTTAATACTCCATATTGGTTAATCAAAGGTGAAAAAAAAGGAAGGTATATAATAGATAAAAAATATACAAACCAACCCATATCAGAAAAAGTTTCACTTCCAATAGAATTGAGGATTTTTGATACATTTCTGGACTATGAAGTCGAAGTGACACAAAGATTGAATGATCCTATNAAAGGNGAGGTTATCAATCCTTTTTACGTGGTTCCAAAAATTGCAGTNAATTTTAAAAAAANNAAATATTTATTCACAGANANAGAACAAGAAAAAATAATTATTGAGGTAAAAAATCTTTCAANTGGATTTAAAGGNAAAATAAAATTAAACTCTCCTGCTGGTTGGGAAATAGATAAAAACNATNTTGACTTATACCTNANTGAGAAGGGAGANACTNAAAATATTGAGTTTCAAATCAGACCCACTGATAATTCTAAAGATGGAATTTTATCATTATCNATTTTATCCGATGATAAATTAATTACTAATGAAAGTTTATCAATTTTTAGCATTGATTATGATCATATCCCCAAGCAGTACATAGTAAAACCTTTTTTACCGANAATTAAAAAACTGGATCTAGTGCTTCCAAGAAAAAAGGTAGGATATATAATGGGTGCGGGAGATTTAGTTTATGAGAATTTAAAATCGATAGGTGTAAATATAGAGTTAATTGATATTGACGAAATTGAAAATGATGATTTAGACAGGTTTGATACAATTATANTGGGTATTCGTGCNTTNAACATACATAATGAGTTGAAATCTAAAAATGTATTGCTTTTTGACTATGCTAAAAGAGGGGGTAATTTATTGATACAATATAATACTACTAGAAATTTGTTAACAAGTAAACTAACACCCTTTTACTTAAATTTATCAAGGGACAGAGTTACTGAGGAAGATTCTACCGTCAAAATACTTAATCCTCTTCATAGAGCTTTAAATTTTCCTCATAAAATAACTTCTGAAGATTTTGAAAATTGGGTTCAAGAAAGAGGATTATACTTTCCAAACAAATGGGATAAAAACTTTATCCCAATGTTATCCATGAACGATAAAAATGAAGAAGAAAAACTTGGTTCTCTTTTAATTGGAAATCATGGAGAAGGAAAAATAATTTACACTGGATTAAGCTTTTTTAGGCAGATACCATCGGGGGTTACAGGAGCTTATCGTTTACTAATCAATTTAATTTCACTCGAACAATGAAAATTTTTGATAAAAAAGAATATTTGTTCATTGTTGTTATCAATGTTTGTTATTGGATAGTTTTTTTTATGATCATGAAAACATTTAATTGATGGAGATTTTAGATTGGGTTGTTTTAATTTTTTCTATTGGTTTCATTGTTTTGTATGGAATATGGAAAAACATCAAAAACAAAGATCTTCAAGAATACTTCAAAGGAAGTAATAAGAGTAGATGGTGGACAATAGGCATATCTGTAATGGCGACACAGGCAAGTGCAATAACATTTTTGTCAACACCAGGACAAGCTTATAGTGATGGAATGGGATTTATTCAATTTTACTTTGGACTACCCTTTGCGATAATAATAATATCGATATTTTTTCTTCCTATATATCACAAATTAAAAGTTTACACAGCCTATGAGTTTTTGGAAAAGAGGTTTAATAAAAAAACTAGAAACCTAGCTTCCTTACTTTTTTTAATACAAAGAGGACTTGCTGCTGGGATAACTATTTATGCCCCTGCAATAATTATGAGTTTAATTCTAAAGTGGCCCTTGTATCTACTAATTATTATAATTGGATCTTTGGTTACATTTTACACCCTTATTGGTGGTACCAAAGCGGTAAACGTGACTCAAAAACAACAAATGTTTGTGATTTTTATCGGTCTATTTATTGCCATCTATTATATCTTTAAAGGAATACCAAAAGAATTTAGTTTAAACGAAGTCTTAGAAATTGCGGGAGCTAACGGAAAGCTTGACATTCTTAATTTCGATTTGGATTTTAAAAGTAGATACACATTTTGGAGTGGGATAACTGGTGGTCTATTTTTAGCATTATCTTACTTTGGAACCGACCAAAGCCAAGTCCAAAGATATATATCAGGAAAGAATTTAANGGAGAGTCAAAAAGGACTTTTTTTTAATGCAATTTTAAAGGTTCCTATGCAATTTTTAATATTGTTTATTGGCGTTTCTGTATTTGTTTTTTATCAATTTAATCTATCACCAATCAATTTTAATACAGCNGCTTTAGAAAAGGTTAGAAATTCAAAATTTAATACTGAATTTGAAATTCTTGAACAAAAACACAAAGAAATTCAAGAAGAGAAATTNTTTTTGATGAAAANATTTTCTAAATCAAAGGGGATTNAANAAATAAAAAAATTGCAAGAATCAGAATCTTTAATTAGGAATGATGCAAAAAGTCTTATTTCAAAAGTTTCTCCTTCTTTAGAGGTNAATGACAAAGATTATGTATTTATAAATTTTATAGTAAATAACCTTCCNAGCGGAATAATAGGTCTTCTTATTTCGGTTATATTGTGTGCGGCTATGAGCTCTACTGCTTCAGAGCTGAATGCTCTAGCGGCCTGCTCTTATTTAGATATCTACAGAAATAATTTCAAAGTAAAAAGTAATTACAGTGATTTGCAGATGTCAAAATTTATGACTTTAATATGGGGTCTAATTGCAATTATATTTGCTTTAGCAGCAACATTGGCGGAAAATTTAATTCAATTAGTGAACATCATAGGTTCAATATTTTATGGAACAATATTGGGAATATTTTTAGTAGGACTTTTCTTTAAAAAAATACAAGCAAAAAACATTTTTAATTCTGCCTTATCGACTCAAATAATAATCTTTATCATTTTTTATTTNGATGTTNTAGGCTATTTGTGGTTAAATTTTATAGGATCATTTTTAACTGTTCTGTTAGCTTANATACTTCAAAAAGTAGCCAAAGAGTAAAATAAATAAACTANCTCCTACTCCACTCCTCAATNGATTTTTTATTTAAACTAATTAAGTTTTTTGTACCTCTTTTTTCTGCAAGTTTGATAGACTTATTTGCTGCTTCTATAGCCAACTTAAACTTGTTTAACCCTGCATGAATTTCAGCTTTAGTTCTGTAGTAAAAGTAGTATTCTTTTTCCNTCACAGCCTTTGTTATCCACTTTTCAGCTTTCTTTAAGTCTCTACCTGTAGTTAAATAATATGAGGCNGCACTATAATAGTCTCTGTGTCCAGGATTACCTTTCATAGTTTCTTTTATAGATGCCATGGTTTTTTCATCAGTAGATACGGTAAAAGGCATTTCAATTCTAGAATTTTCCCATGCTAAGTTTAGTGAAGCTGAATCAGTTGAAATATCACCTATCCAAATTGAAAATGTTTCGATCTGATTAGCGTTTTTCACTGGTATATCTAATTTAAGAGCGATTTTTTCTGGATCCCAAGCTTTTGGTAAGGACCAGTCTTCAGTATAAAAGAAAACTTCCCACATTTTTTTTCCAGGTCTAGTCAAAATGGAATAAGTGCCAGCAGGAAGAATATTTTCACCAAACATAACATCATCACTAATTGTAATTTTTGTATTACTATTAGCTCCTGTTCGCCAGATATCTCCATAATTGACCAAATTTCCCATGATTTTTCTACCACGCATTGATGGTCTAGAAAATTCAATTTTCATCTCGGTAAATCCAACTATTTGGGTTAGCTCTGATTTAGGACTAAGTGCGGGAGTCTGTACTTGTGAAAAGACAACTGAACAAATTAAAAAAGCGAATGAGAAAATTTTTAGATTCATATTTTAAGTTTTAGTGTTAAAGTTAATCAATTTTAGAAAAATCATTTTCTTCTTTTGTTTAACTTTTTTTTAATTTTATTAAACATTTTATATTTTTACTCCGCATGGTATACAGACTTAAAAGAATTCAAAATTTACCAATCAGTATTAAAGAGGCATGGAATTTCTTTTCTAATCCTATTAATTTAAAAGAAATAACACCAAACTACATGGGATTTAAAATTTTAGAAGGCGCAGATAAAGATATGTTTCCTGGTCAAATTATAAAATATACTGTCAAACCTCTCTTTGGGATACCTCTAAGATGGGTGACTGAAATTACCCATGTTGAAAGAGAATCATATTTTGTTGACGAACAAAGATATGGACCTTATAAGCTTTGGCATCACAAACATTTTTTTAACAAAATTAAAGATGGAGTTGAAATGATTGATATTGTAGATTACAGGNTGCCTTTTGGNATACTNGGCAGAATGGCTCATCCNCTTTTTATTAAAAAAAAATTAAATCAAATATTTGATTATAGATANAAAGTACTTGAAAANAAATTTGGAATTATAAATAAATGAAAAACTACTTAGTNATTGGAGGTTCTTCGGGAATTGGCAAAGAAATCTCAGAATTATTGTCAAAAGAAAACATNGTTTTTTCAACTTCGAGAAATGAAATAAATGAATCGAATGAGAATATTAGACACATAAAATATGATGTTCTTGAGGATGAACTTGACCCTGAATTGTTACCTGACCAAATTGATGGTTTCGTGTACTGCCCAGGCACAATNAACTTAAGACCATTTANAAGNTTAAAACTAGAAACTTTTAGAAGCGACTTAGAATTAAATCTTATAGGCGCTATAAAAACATTGCAAATAATTTTANCTAGACTTCAGCAAAGTCCTTCATCAAGNATANTCTTTTATAGCACTGTTGCTGTTAAAACTGGAATGCCTTTCCATTCTTCGGTATCTTCCTCAAAATCTGCACTAGAAGGATTAACAAAGTCGCTAGCAGCTGAATTCGCTCCAAAAATCAGGGTCAATTGCATAGCGCCATCAATAGTTAATACACCCCTTGCAAANAAGTTTTTAAACACTGAAGATAAAATTGAAAAAGCTGCAGCTAGGCACCCTTTGAATAAGATTGGAACTGCAAAAGAAATTGCTCAGCTTACTCAATATTTACTTGATGATAAATCAAAGTGGATTACTGGTCAAATTATTAACATTGACGGGGGTATTAGTAGTATTAAAGTTAATTAAATGAAAGAAAATTTTTCTGTTTTTTGGTTTAGAAGAGATTTAAGATTAGATGACAACCTAGGTTTAAATGCTGCTCTTTCATCAGGTTTAAAGGTAATTCCAATCTTTATTTTCGACACTGAGATAATCAATAAACTCGAAAAAAATGATTTAAGAATAAAAATGATTCATGCGGCCTTAGTTAAACTAAACGATGCCATGTTGGGGAACAGGTGTAATGTTGGAATGTATCTTGGAAATCCTAAGGCCGTTTTTGAATCACTTTTAAAGAAATATAAAATTAAAAGTGTTTACACAAATCGTGATTACGAGCCATACGCCTTAGAAAGAGATAAATCAATAAAATCATTTTTAGAAAAAAAAAACGTTNCTTATAAATCTTTCAAAGATCAAGTTATTTTTGAAAAAGACGAAGTGGTCAAGGATGACGGCAATCCTTATAAAGTGTATACACCTTATTCTAGAAAATGGATTGAAACATTAAACGCAAGGGGTTTTGAAACTTGTAAATCTGAAACTAAATTAAATTCTTTAGCNAGTTTAGAATTACCTTACCTTACATTAAAAGAAATTGGTTTTGATGANAAANAATTTGATATTCCANTATTTAANATTNANTNTAAAACAATTGAAAAATACGAAGAAACCAGAAACTTTCCTTACTTAAACAGTACCTCTAGAATTGGTGCTCACTTGAGATTTGGATTTGTAAGTATTAGAAAATTAGTGGAAAAAGCACTTAAAAACTCAAACAAAACATATTTAAAAGAATTGATTTGGAGGGAGTTTTTTATGCAAATACTATGGCATTTTCCATACACTAAAGAAAAGTCCTTTAAGCCTAAATATGACAGTATAAAATGGCTTAATAATGATGAAGAATTTAAAAAATGGTGTGAGGGAAATACAGGCTATCCATTAGTAGACGCTGGTATGAGAGAGTTAAATCAAACAGGCTTTATGCATAATAGGGTCAGAATGTTAGTTGGAAGTTTTCTCTGTAAACATCTATTAATAGATTGGAGATG
>PBVB01000013.1 GCA_002728075.1 Flavobacteriaceae bacterium | reverse complement strand
TTTAAAAAATTAATTAATCCATTATCTGCAAGAAAATCTTCCTCCGAAAGAATCCATCCAGCAGAAAATGATGGGAATGTTCCATACTGGGCATTTTTTCCAAAGCGAGATGAACCATCGTAACGAAGTCCTAACTTCAGCAAATATTTATTTTTAAAAGAATATGTTAATCTTGAAAAATATGAGAGAAAACTATAGGCGGTTGTGCTTCCACTTCCAGAGGTTATTTCTGCAGCACTTGATAAAGTTTGAAAATCATCCGTTGGAAATTGTTCTCCCTGAACACTTGTAAAACGACGATTACTCTCGTTGTATTCAGTCCCTAAAACAGCATTTAAAATATGGTCTTCACCAAAATTTTTATCATAGGTCAAATAATTTGAAAAAATATAATTTTCTGTTTGAACATTAGTGGCTGTACCTTCTCCATTAGTAGACTGAAAAGGTGTTTTACTACCTCTAAACTGGTCTTCAGTTTGAGCAAACGAGTCGAATGCAAAGCTTGAAGTAAATTTTAAATTAGGGATAATCTGATAGTCTCCTGAAATTTTTCCAGTTGCTCTTCTTATAATAGTAGCGAAGAATCCATATTTGTCCTCTAGTAAAAAATTTGGATAAACTGTATTTGAAAAAGGTTCCCCATCAAGAAAAGCTGGTGAAATTGGAGCCTGAGCAATAGCTTGAAGCGGGGTTACAAAGGCGTTATCATTTGCGATTCTATCTATTTTTGACCTATTAAAACCTAGATTCATTGACAAGGAAAACTTATCAGAAAAATTATGACTGACATTTGTTCTAGCATTAATTTTTGTTAATTCATTGCCTCTAACGATTCCCTTTGTATCGTTATAGGATACAGAAAAATAATAGTTTGTTTTTTCACTACCCCCAGACATAGAAATATCCGCATCTCTAGTGTGACCATCTACTAAAGCAATTTTTTCCCAATCTGTATCATAAGCGCCTTCCTGCCATGTATAATCAGAGTACCTATCAAATCTCGATTCGACATAGGCAGCACCGTTACCTGGCCAACCTCCATATGCAAGACCGTTTTCGGCAGCCTCTGTAAAAATTTCAATATATTCATCTGCATTCATCCAGTCTCTTGTTTTAGCTGGAGAACTAAAACCATTTGAAAAATTAATATTAAAGCTTGCTTCTCCAGATCTTCCTTTTTTTGTTGTTATGATAACTACACCATTTGCTCCTCTCGATCCATAAATTGAAGCGGCAGAGGCATCTTTAAGTATATCTATAGACTCAATTTCAGAAGGGTTTAGAGTAATAAGTGGATTAGTAGGAGCACCATTGCTTGACTCATCATCATTAATTAAAGGAACACCGTCGAGGACGTATAAAGGGTCTGAACCTGCGCTTATACTAGATTGGCCTCTTATTCGAAAATTTAATCCAGCCTCGACTTTACCATTAGTCTGATTAATTTGTACACCCGCTACTCTTCCTGTGATTGCATTAAATAAGTTTGGCGTGGGAACATCGCTTAAATCCTCAGATGTTACTCTAGCAACGTTGTCGGTTAAAGTTACTTTTTTTTGAGATCCATATCCAACAACCACTACTTCTGCTAACTCATTGGAAGGATTAAGTGTTACATCTATCTTATCTTGTTCCCCNACCTGAATTATAATTGAGCCATAACCAACAAAACTAAATTCTAGNCTTGAGTTTTCACCTACNTCAATTGTNTAATTACCATCAAAATCAGTACTTACACCGTTTGTNGTNCCAACTTCAACAACTGAGGCACCTGGCAATGGAATACCAATCTCNTCTACAACTACGCCTGTAACNGTTTTTTGACCCGCGAGGATTGTTATNAATANNATGCTAAATGAAAATGATAAAAGTATTTTTTTCATTAATTGCAATTGGTTAATTGCAAATATATGATATTTATATTTTTAGTAATATAGTATTCAAGTTTTGGATTTATTAATTTTAAATGATTATTATTTGGATTTAAATTTTTTTAATCCATCTATTAATTTTGGGACTACCTCAAAAGCATCGCCAACAACCCCGTAGTCAGCGGCTTTAAAAAAAGGTGCTTCAGGGTCATTATTAATAACAACCTTGCATTTAGAAGCATTAATTCCTGCAAGGTGCTGAATTGCACCTGATACCCCGATTGCAATATATAAGTTAGATGCCACTGGTTTACCTGTTTGACCTACGTGCTCGCTATGTGGTCTCCAACCCATGTCAGAAACTGGTTTAGAACAAGCCGTAGCGGCTCCTAGTGTTTTTGCTAAATCTTCAACTAAATGCCAGTTTTCTGGACCTTTTAAACCTCTGCCACCTGAAACTACAATTTCAGCGTCCGCAATAGAAACTTTTTCTTCATCTTCTATAATAGATTTAACTTGTACATCCGAAACTAGACCCTCGGCAACATAATTTATTATTTCAAGTTTTCTCTCGCTTTCAAATATTCCGTATGAATTATTTAAAATTCCTATTATTTTATGGTTTGTTTTCAGTTCTGTAAATACGAATCCTTTATTTGTAAATGCACTTCTTTTTAAAACTAATGGGGAAATACTCGAAGGAAATTCAATGACATTCGTTGTATAACTTGCATTTAATGAAATAGATACAATAGGAAAAATAAAACGTGAATCCGCACTAGATCCAGTTATAAAAATTGTTCCGCCAAGATCTTTAAAATTTTTACACAATAAATCGGCGTAAATTTTTACATCAAACACATGATCAGTTTTGATATTAATTAGTTTTTCAACTCCATATTTTTGAATTTTAAAAGGATCTGCTGAATTGAATGTAATACCACATAAATTGGTTTTTGTTTCATCAGCTAATTTTCTGCCATATGAAGACACCTCTAAAGCACTTTTTTTGAAATTCCCATTTTCAGTTTCTAAATACACTACAACTGCCATGCTAAATTACTTTTGCTTCGTTATGTAACAAATCTATGAGATCTTTCATATTTTCCGGATTTACTAGTTTTACTTCTCCTTTTGGCTGAAGTTTCTCGTATTTAACTGTGGATGTTTGATGATTTTGATGATTAGCTTCAATAATCGTTAGGGGTTTTTTTCTAGACATCATAATACCTCTCATATTGGGAATTATTAAATCACTTTCTTCAACAAGTCCTTTTTGGCCACCAATCACAAGAGGTAGAGTCCCAGATATTTCTTCCTTACCCCCATCTGTTTCTCTAGTCGCTTTGAAATTTGATTGACTTACTTCTAGGCTTACACAATTGCTGACATAATTTGCGTTTATTAAAGTTGCGATCATACCTGGAACCATTCCTCCGTTATAGTCGATAGATTCCCTTCCTGCAATTATTAGATTATATTCTTTGTCCTTTACAAAATAAGAAATTTCTGTTGCAACCTGATTGGCATCCACTGGATTTGTGTCGACTCTAAACGCTTGGTCTGCACCAATAGCAAGAGCTTTTCTAAGTATAGGATCCGTATCAATCTCACCAACACATATAACATGCACTTCACAACTTTCCTTTTCTTTTAACCAGATTGCTCTAGTTAAACCAAATTCATCATTAGGATTAATTACATACTGTACTCCTGATTTATCAAATCGAGTTTCATTTTCAATAAAATTGATTCTTGATGTTGTGTCCGGAACGCTGCTAATACATACCAAAATCTTCATATCTCTCTGAACTATTTTATTACACTTTAAAATTAAGTATTATTCTTGCATAATAAAATTTTTTATTCATTTATATGTTAAATATTATTGGATAAGGTTTTTTTGGATCTTTATCGTACCCGTAAAAACCTCTTTTAGTCTTACATCCCAAATTTCCTTCTTCAACCATTTTAATAAGTAATTTATTCGGTGAATATTTTTTATCACCAAAACCATTTTCTAAGACTTTCAAAACCGATAAACAGACATCTAGTCCTATTAAATCAGCTAGTCTTAGAGGACCCATAGGATGACCCATTCCTAATTTCATTATTTGATCAATACTATAAACATCTGCCACACCCTGTGATAAAGTTTCAATTGCTTCATTTATCATTGGAAGTAAAATTCTATTTGAAACAAAACCAGGAGAATCCTTAACCACTAGTGGATTTTTATTGATTTTTTTAGTTAAAGCTTTAATTGAATCAACAGTTTTTTTACTTGTACTACTACCAACTACAATTTCGACTAATGGCATTACTGGAACCGGATTCATAAAATGCATACCTATAATCCTATCTGGATAGTGAGTTTTATCTGCAAGACTTGATATAGATAATGAAGATGTATTAGATGAAATTATAACATTAGCTTTGCACATTAAATCTAAATCTTTAATAATCTTTTTCTTCAATTCAAAATTTTCAGGAATAGCTTCAACAACTAGTTCTACGTTTCTGACAGATTCATTAAATTCTTTCTTAAACAGTATGCTAGATAGTATGATTTTTTTTTGTTTCTCATTGATAACACCTTTCCTTATTTGCCTGTCCGTATTAATAGAAATTATTTTTTGTGATTCTGCTAGTATTTTTTCATTCAAATCAATTAAACTTACTTTTAGCCCATATTGAGCCATAATGTGAGCAATTCCTGTACCCATTGTTCCTGCACCTATGACAGCTATTTTTTTCATTTTTAAATTAATTTAAGGACAATTAAAGTTCATTTAATCTACAATATTTTTAATTAATTTATATTGTAAACGTAATTGTTTAATTTGAAAAAATATTCAAAAATGCTAACCGATATAAAAACAATTGACATGATTTTTAAGATGGAAATTTCTGATAAAAGAACTTTTGTATTAAACGAAATTGCAAAATATATTTTTAAAACAAAATCTGAAAATAAAATTCCTAAGCTAAACTTTATATGCACTCATAATTCAAGAAGAAGTCAATTTTGTCAGTTTTGGGCAACTTTTTTTTCTAAATATTACAATACTAAGTGTGAGGCTTTTTCTGGAGGTACTGTTGAAACCAAAGTAAACAAAAATGTAATGAATANNATAAGNAATTATGGTTTCGATATTAGTTTTAAAGAATCAANTAACCCTATTTATTCCATAAAGTTTAAAAATCAAAATCTTGGGAATTATTTCTCAAAATTATATCACANNTTTGAAAATCCAAAAAGTGGATTTGCTGCNATTATGACCTGCTCTGANGCAGAAAATAATTGTCCTTTGATTAAGGGCTCTGAAGTTAAATTTTCTCTCCAATATGATGATCCAAAACAATACGATAGCACAAAAATTGAAAAAAATGAGTACAAAAAAACTTCTGAAAAAATTGCCTCTGAAATGAATTATTTGTTTAAAAAAATTAAAAATGATTAATCCTAAAAACTTTAAATTCATCATTTCAATCTTTGCTTTTGCTTTATTAGCATGTGAAAAACAAGACAGATGCGGTGTAATAATTGATAAAGTAGTTATCGAAGACCGATACTACTTTATATTTGATTCCGATGACTTCAATCAATTTGGGGGCACAGGAATCAATCAAACTATCTATTATGTGCCGGATAATAGGAGCAGTGGAGAAGTTAACGAGGGTATTTATAACAAATTTAAAATTGGCGAAGAATACTGCCAATCATAATCTTTCCATTATAAAATCATATGTGTCGGAAAGAAATTCAACGTAATTATCCCTGAATCCAACTTCAGATTTAAATGCTGCAATATATTTTTCTTTTACAGGTACAGGGATTTTTATCAGTTTTGATTTATTGGGATGTTCAATTACAAATTGAACGGTTATTTTAGACGATATGATGGGGTTTCCCCTGAGTTCTTTTAAAACATATTTTAAAATTTCAACAGGCCATTGCTGAGATTCAAAACTTAAATTAAGTTCGTCAATTTCATTATTCAATGATTTAAATACAATATCTGAAGTTACTTTTAACTCATAATTTTTAATAAAATTATCAAAGTCAACTTCTTGAGTAAAGGAAAATTGACCTATTATTAATAATGAAAATAAAAATTTAATATTCATTCTTTTTGCTTTCAATTATAATCGCGGACGCTCCTCCTCCTCCATTACAAATTATTGCCGCTCCCCTCTTTAAATTTCTCTGATTTAATGCATTAATAAGAGTGACAACAATTCTCGCACCAGAACACCCTAAAGGGTGACCTAAGGAAACTGCTCCTCCATTTATATTTACAATATCGGGATTTATTCCCAAGATTTTTAAATTTACCAGTGCAACAACAGAAAAAGCTTCATTGATTTCAAAAAGATCTATTTGTGATAAATCTAAATTTGCTCTTTTTAACGCAATGGGCAAAACTTTAGATGGAGCTGTAGTAAACCACTTAGGATCATTTGATGCATCTGCATACGAAATAATTTCAGCCAATGGTCTTAGATTAAGCTCTTTTGCTTTTTTTTCTGACATTAAAATTAATGCTGCCGCGCCGTCATTTATAGATGAAGCATTAGCCGCTGTAACAGTCCCATCTTTTAAAAAAGGTGATTTCAAACTTTTTATTTTATCAAAATTTACATTTAAGCATTCCTCATCTTTTTTAAAATTAATTTCTTCCCCTTTTGAATTCTTAATTTTTATTTCACATATTTCATTGTTAAAAAACCCTTTCTTCCAAGCATTTTGACTTTTCAAATAAGACTCTTTACAATACTTGTCTTGTTCCAATCTTGATATTCCAAATTTTTCTGCAGTTTTCTCAGCATATACTCCCATTAATTTATTGTGAAAGGGATCCATTAATCCATCTATTTCCAGCGCATCTTTTAATCTTGTTTCTGAAAATTTTACACCTCTTCTTAAATTTAAATAATGGGGGGACATACTCATGTTTTCCATTCCTCCAGCAACAACTACATTATTTTCACCAAGAGCTATTGATTGAGCGGCAATTGAAATACTTTTCATTCCCGATGAGCAAACCTTATTAATTGTAGTACAGGGGACGTTTTTTGGAACACCGGCATAAATTGCAGCTTGTCTTGCTGGCGCTTGCCCTACGCCAGCTTGAAGGACATTCCCAAAGTAAACTTCTTCAATAAGGGTAGGTTTTAATGAAATTGATTTTATCGCGGCCTCTATAGATTTTGAACCGATTAAGGTGGCCGAGGTCCCAGATAAAGATCCCATGAAAGAACCTATTGGTGTTCTTTTAGCTCCAACAATTACAACTTTCTTTAATGACATTAACTATTTTTAGGTTCCTTGAAAATCGAAACAAATATACTCCCGTATATAGAATGAACCAAACTTGATATTGCCGAAGGTATCGCTGTTGAGGGATTGACATAATTTTCTTTTGCTAATACGACACCTAGTCCAGAATTTTGCATACCAATTTCAATACAAATTGTTTTCGATAATTTTTTATTTCTTAGAAAGATAAAACTTATAATATATCCAAGTGTAAATCCTAAAAAATGCAAAGTCATAACAGATATTATAAGATTTATCCCTGACTGCAAAATAATTTCTTTTCCTTCACCGATAATACTTGCTACAATTAATACTATTAATACAACCGAAACTGATGGGGAATAGATTATCATTTTTTTTGTAAAGGATGGTAAATATTTACTTACAACCAATCCCAAAAAAACTGGTAATAAAACAACCTTTATTGCGCTTAACATAAGACCTATTAAATCAACGTTTATTAGTTGTCCTGATATATTTGATATCAAAAGTGGAGTTAAAATAACTCCTGTAACAGTTGAAATAAAAGTCATACTAACAGAAAAAGCGACATTTAAATTTGACAGGTATGCTATCACATTGGATGCAGTCCCACCTGGACAACATGAAACTAAAATCAATCCAACAGCAAAATAATCAGGTAAATCAAAAATTTTAGAAATTGTCCATCCCAAAAAAGGCATAATTGAAAATTGAGTTAGTACTCCAATAATGGTCCATCTTGGATTTTTGTACAAAATTTTAAAATCATTGACTTTGAGTGTCAATCCCATTCCAAGCATAATTATTCCTAATCCATAGGTGATTAAATTACCACTGAACCAAGTAAATAATTGTGGATATAATAAAGCTAAAACTGAAACAAGAATTACCCATAAAGGAAAAAGGTTTACGAAAACTCTCAAAAAAATAGATTTAATTAATCATTTAAATTTAATCGGTCCACTTTAAAGACTCCATTAATTTTGATATATCTTCTCCTATATAATTTATAGCTGGCATTATTGAATCATAATTTGGTTTTTTGTAAAAATATAAGGACCCAAAAATAAAGTGATTTAAACTATCTGTTAAAAAAAATTGTAGTTGAGAGGCGGCGTTACCCACTATCTGAAATATAGAACCATATGTCTTATTTATATTGTTAATATATGCTTTCTCTGGTATTCTAAAAGCTTTCCTTGCATGTTTTAACGGTATGCTATATGCGTCAGATAATAGTGAATCAAAATTATTATTGACTTTTCTATAGGTTAAGTATATAGTCCCTTTTAAATTTGGGTATATTATTTGATCATTGCATTTATCTGAAGATACAAAACTGCTATACCTATTGATTTGAAATGAGAAAGGGCATCTTGATTTTTTTATAATGTAACTGGGATTAGGATATTTTAAATTTAACATTGATTTTGGCTTTGGCCTCATTGGTTCCCCTGTGCATGATATTATTAAAATAAATAGAATTAAAAAATTTTTCATGATAGCTTAACTTTAACTCTTTTAATTCTTTTTTTGTCAACCGATTCGATTGTAAATTGAATTTTTTCAAATAATATTTTTTCTCTTATTCTTGGAAGTCTTTGTGAAATTTCAGTCAAAAAGCCTCCTAAAGTTTCTGCTTCCCCCCTTTTTTTTTCAAAATTATCAAATGATGAAATTTTAGATATTCTGTAGAAATCGTTTAGACTAATTTTTGCATCAAATAAATATACACTGTTATCAATTTTAGAATATTCTACATCTTCATAGTCAAATTCATCAGATATATCTCCAACAATTTCTTCAATTAGATCCTCTAATGTGACTAATCCAGACGTTCCCCCATACTCATCAACAACCATTGCAATGTGCATTTTCTTTGATTTAAATTCTTTGAGTAAATCATCTAATTTTTTATTTTCAGGAACAAAATAAGCAGGTCTTAAAATTGAAATCCATTTAAAACTTTTGCCTTTAATATGAGGTAAAAGATCTTTAACATATAGAATTCCAATAATATTATCAAGCCGATTTTCAAATACAGGTATTCTAGAAAATCCTTTATCTATTAACTTAGGTAAAACTTTATCTATAGATAAATCAGATGATAATGCAAAAATATCAACTCTTGGACACATTACTTGACTAATTTCAATATTCCCAAAGTTTACTATTCCTCTTAAAATTTTTTCCTCTTCTTCTGTAGTATCATTTTGTTTTGTTAGTTCCAAAGCTTTAGATAATTCGTCAACGGAGAAATTACCTCCTTTTTGCCCGAATCTTTTTTCAATTATATTAGTTATAAAACTCATGGGAATAGTTAAAGTAAATAACAAAAACTTATCTAACCTATAAATAATAAATGCTGTAAATCTTGCAAATACTAAATTATTTCTATTAGCAAATATCTTTGGTAAAATTTCACCAAAAATCAAAATAATAAAAGAAATTACTACAACCTCTATAAGAAGACTTAAAAGATGGTTATCTATTTTAGATAAATAAACCTGACTAATGTTAGAAAATAATAAAACTAAAGCAATATTAATAAAGTTATTTGCAACAAGAATTGTTGCTAAGAGTCTTTTGGGGTTTTTTAGTAATTTTTCAATCAAAACTTTTTCCTTTGAGTAATTATCTTNTATNGANTCTAATTGNGTTGTAGAAATNGAGAAAAANGCTACCTCAGCNCCNGAAATAACCGCNGAGCAANTCAATAANAAGAATAANGTAATTGANTGAATTAAAATAATTGANGTTAGCAAGTNTATTACTATNTTNNGTNATTTANATTAGAANGGNAAATCNTGATTTTNNGGATTTGATTCATCATTTATTGTGTTTTGAGATTCTGAATNCTTTTTNGTTGTCAAAAATGTGAATTGATCAACATTTATTTCNGTGGTATATCTNTCACCTCCNTCTTCAGCTTTCCATTTTCGTGTTTTAATTTTTCCNTCTATATAAATTCTATCTCCTCTNCTAAGATATTTTAAACAAATTTCTGCGGCTTTATTTCTTACAACTATATTATGCCACTCCGTTTCTGTAATTTTTTCTCCTGTATCCTTTTTTGTATAAGATTCATTTGTTGCTAATGGGAAACGACCTATCGAACCTCCACCTTCAAAATGGTGAATCTTTACATCATCACCAAGGTTTCCTATTAACATCACTTTATTTAAAGAACCACTCATAGATATATTTTAAAATCAAATATAAGAAATCTTGTTATGACTTTAAATGTTTATTAATAAAGTCATAAATCACAGCTGGCTTGGGCAAATCTATAATTTCATTAATAGAAAGTGTATTATCGAGACAACCCTCTGAGTTAAAAATCCAAAATTTAATTTTTAATATCTGGTGGGTAAGGAGATGGTTTACATTTACTACTTGCAAAAATCTTGGTGGTTTTTTCATTTTATTGGTTAATACATTAAATTCTTTTTTATTAACTATTTGACTCAAATTGGAACATTTACCTTCAATTAAAGGGAATTCATAAAGGTTTTTCCAAATATCATTTCCCACTCTTTTTCTAAAAAGCAGTTTCTTATTACTTGATACGACGATGTAATTAAAAAATCTTTCTTTTTTAAATTTTTTCACTTTTTTTTGAGGATACGATTTGATGTCGTTCATAAGATATGCCTTGCATTCTAATTTAAAAATACAAGAATGGCAAAGCGGTTTATTAGGTAAACATTGCAGTGCTCCGAATTCCATTAAAGCCTGATTAAAATCCCCGGGGTTTGAATTTTCAATTAATAACTTTAATTTTTTCTTAAAAAAAACGAATGTTGACTTTAAAGTTATATCTCTTTTGATTCCGAATAATCTTGATATAAACCTAAAAACATTACCATCTACAGCTACTTCTTTTTCATCAAAACATATAGACGATACGGCACTAGCCGTATAATCTCCAACTCCTTTAATTTTTAAAATTTCTTTGAAGGTATTTGGAAAAACTCCATTATTTGTTTTAGCAATTTTTTTAGCTGATTCTAAAAGGTTGATCGCTCTTTTATAATACCCTAATCCTTGCCATAGCAGCAATACNTCCTTTTCTTTTGCCAGAGATAATTCATTTAAAGAAGGATACTTTTCCAAAAATTTTATGTAGTATGGTAGACCCTGATTTACTCTTGTTTGTTGAAGTATTACTTCTGATATCCAAATTTTGTATGGGTCTTTTGTTTCTCTCCAAGGTAAATCCCTTTTGTTTTTTTGGTACCAGTAAAATAACTTTGAAGAAAATTTCATCAAAAAAAATATTATCTATTATAATAAAATAATACCAAAATCAATCATTGTGATTATTATTTTTATATTTGCCAACAGAATTAAGTAACCATAAATAAAATAATATGACAAAAGCAGAAATAGTTTCTAATATTACACAACAATTGGGAATTGATAAAAGCGATGTTCAGATCACTATTGAAAAATTTATGGATGAAATTAAAGGTTCGCTCGAAAGTGGTAATAATGTTTATTTAAGGGGATTTGGTAGTTTCATTATTAAAAAACGTGCTAAAAAAACTGGTAGAAATATATCAAAAAACACTGCTGTAATTATTCCAGAGCACAATATACCTGCATTCAAGCCTTCTAAAGTGTTTGTAAATGCTGTAAAATCTAAAGTAACTTTATAGAAATATTTAATATGCCAAGTGGTAAAAAAAGAAAGAGACACAAGGTAGCAACTCACAAAAGAAAAAAAAGAAGAAGAGCTAATCGACACAAAAAGAAATAGTGCTAGAATCACTTTAAACTTGACCGTTCTTTGAAAGTTTGGCTATGAAAGCCAAAACCGTGAAATAAAAAATTTGTTTAATCGACGTTTATACGTCATAAAATAATCGATGTGAATAAAGAATTGATAATACGATCAAATTCTTCTGCTGTTGATTTTGCCTTATTAAATGGGGGCAAGCTAATTGAACTTAATACAGAAATTGATAACAATAAATTTTCCGTTGGCGACATTTTTTTTGCTAGAGTAAAAAAACCAATTTCTGGACTGAATGCTGCCTTCGTAAATATTGGCCATGAAAAAAATGGATTTCTTCACTATCATGACTTGGGACCCCAACTTCTATCTCTTTTAAAGTTTGTAAAGTTTGTAAATTCTGGTAAGATAAATAACTACATGCTTAATAATTTTGTAAAAGAAAAAGATATAGAAAAAAATGGTAAGGTTTTAGACTTACTCAAACCGAACCAATTTATTTTGGCCCAAGTAATTAAAGAACCCATTTCAACTAAAGGACCAAGAATATCATGTGAGATTTCTTTAGCTGGAAGATATATGGTGTTAATTCCATTTTCNGATAGGGTTTCAATATCTCAAAAAATTGAAAGTAANGAGGAAAGGACTCGTCTTAAAAGACTGGTAAATAGCATTAAACCTAAAAATTTTGGTGTTATTATAAGAACAGTTGCTCAAGATAAAAAAGTTGCTGAATTAGATTCTGATTTGCAAAATCTAGTCAATAGGTGGAAAAAACTTTGTAAAAGTATTCGTAATATAAACAAATGTCCTCATAAAGTTTTAAGTGAAATAAATAGAACTTCATCCATATTGAGAGATATTTTTGATGACTCTTTTAAAGGTATTTATGTAGACGATAAAATGCTTTTGCAAGAAGTCAAAGAATACTTAGATTCTATTGCTCCCAAAAAAAGTAGTATCGTGAGTCTTTACAAAGATTCGCTTCCTATTTTTGAAAAATTTGGAATTGAAAGACAGATAAAGACTTCTTTTGGGAAAACGGTCTCTATGAAAAAAGGGGCTTATTTGGTAATAGAACATACTGAAGCATTGCATGTAATTGATGTGAATAGTGGCAACAGATCTAACAAAGAAAAGAGTCAGGAAGATACTGCTTTTGAAGTTAATATGATTTCTGCTACTGAAATTGCTAGACAACTGCGGTTAAGAGACATGGGTGGAATAATTGTTATTGATTTTATTGATTTATCATCTAGTGAAAATAGAAAAAAGCTTTTCACTCACTTGAAGGAAGAAATGAGTAAAGACAGAACAAAACATAAAATTCTTCCTCCATCTAAATTTGGACTTATACAAGTAACTAGGCAGAGGGTTAGACCAGAACTAAACATTAAAACTATGGAACCTAATCCAAATCAAAGTAATGAAGTTGAAGCTCCTATAATTTTGATAGATAAAATAAAATCTGAATTAAATAGTATATTAAATCATCCTAAGAATAATAAGAAGAAGATTTACTTACATGTTCATCCTTTTGTTGCAGCATACTTAACACAAGGCATTACATCAATAAAATTCAAATGGTGGATAAAATTTAAACGAAGAATTACCATAATTCCTAGACATGCCTACCAGTATTTGCAATATAAATTTAGAGACGAAAAAAACAGATCTTTGAGAATTTGAATTAAAGTGCGTTGCTATTAATGGCATCGCACTTTTTATTTATAAATATGAAAGAAGAAAAAAAAATCACTGAAATATTAAGCAAAGTTGAAAGGTATTGTAGGTATCAGGAAAGATGTAAATCTGAGGTGGAAAAAAAATTATTTGACTTAGAGGTAACAGAAAAAATGAAAAAATCAATACTTTACGAACTTGCTAAAAAAAAATATTATGATAATAATCGATTTTCCTACGAATATGCAATTGGAAAGTTTAGAAATAATAAATGGGGGAAAATTAAAATCAGCTATCATCTAAAATGTAAGTCAATTGAAAAGTCCATAATTGATAAAGCTTTAAAAAAAATACCCGAAAACGAGTATACTTCAGTTTTTAATAAAATGGCAAAAAAAGAATGGGTTAATAGATCAAAACTAGACTTGATTTCAAGAAAAAGAGCATTTGTAAATGCTCTTAAAAGCAGAGGTTGGGAATTCCACTTAATTAACAACTTCTTGTTGGAAACAACAAAAAATAAGCACTAATCTACCAAAACTTTTATGGAATTTTTTTTCATCTCCATTAATCCTGATTCAATTTGGAGTGAAATTTTTCCCTTATCTTTTTTTATTTTGAATGGATCCTGAGACTCTTTCCCCTCCACAGAAATTTCTCCTTCAATTATAATTTGTCCTTTTTTGAGAGTTGAAACTATGGGCGCGTGATTTTCTAGTACTTGAAAGGAACCATCAGAACCAGGAAAGATTACTGAATTAATTTTTCCAGACAATAATTTTGAGTTAATAGAAAAAATCTCAATTAGCATACTACCCTTTGGCTAACATTTTTTCGCCAGCTTCTATGGCCTCCTCAATAGAACCTTTTAAGTTAAATGCAGCCTCAGGTAAATGGTCTAACTCGCCATCCATGATCATGTTGAAACCTTTAATAGTTTCTTTTATGTCAACCAAAACACCAGGAATCCCAGTAAATTGCTCTGCTACATGAAATGGTTGAGACAAAAATCGTTGTACTCTTCTTGCCCTAGAAACTGCTAATTTATCTTCTTCGGATAGTTCTTCCATCCCTAAAATTGCAATTATATCCTGAAGTTCTTTATATCGTTGCAATAATTCCTTTACCCTTTGAGCACAATTATAATGATCTTCTCCAAGAATGTCTGGGGTTAAAATTCTAGAGGTAGAATCTAACGGGTCGACGGCAGGATAAATACCCAATTCAGCAATTTTTCTTGAAAGTACAGTAGTTGCATCTAAATGAGCAAAGGTTGTTGCAGGTGCAGGATCTGTAAGGTCGTCAGCAGGTACATATACCGCCTGAACTGAAGTAATCGAACCTGTTTTAGTTGAGGTAATTCTTTCCTGCATAGCTCCCATTTCAGTTGCTAATGTGGGTTGATAACCAACTGCNGANGGCATTCGGCCTAAAAGGGCAGACACTTCAGAGCCAGCTTGAGTAAATCTAAAGATATTATCAACAAAAAAAAGAACATCCTTACCTTTGCCATCTCCAGCACCATCACGAAAATATTCAGCCATTGTAAGTCCAGAAAGAGCTACCCTTGCTCTTGCACCAGGTGGTTCATTCATTTGTCCAAAAACAAAACTTGCTTTTGATTTTTTCATTGCCTCTTTGTCTACTTTAGATAAATCCCATCCACCGCTTTCCATGGATTTCATAAATTCCTTACCATAATCAATTATGCCTGATTCTAACATTTCTCTCAAAAGATCATTACCCTCTCTTGTTCTTTCACCGACTCCTGCAAATACAGATAGACCACCATGACCTTTAGCTATATTATTGATTAATTCCTGAATCAAAACAGTTTTACCAACACCGGCTCCCCCGAATAATCCTATTTTACCTCCCTTGGCGTAAGGTTCAATTAAATCAATAACTTTAATTCCAGTAAATAAGACTTCAGTTGATGTAGATAATTGATCGAAACTGGGTGCTTTTCTGTGAATTGGCAAGCCGCTTTTCCCAGACTTATTTAAACTACCTAATCCATCGATAGGGTCACCAATAACATTGAATAATCTTCCATAAACGTCTTCACCGATTGGCATTTGAATGGGACTTCCTGTGGGTAGTACTTCTTCTCCTCTACTTAATCCATCTGTTGAATCCATAGAAATTGTTCTAACCGTATTTTCACCAACATGAGACTGAACCTCTAATATTAATTTTCCAGCTTTAGTATTTACCTCAAGACTTTCATATATGTTAGGCAAATAGTTTTCTTCATTTTCAAAGATTACATCAACCACTGGCCCGAGAATTTGAGAGATTTTTCCCTTAATTTTAGTCATTGCTATTTTTTTAATTAACTTTTGAGCAAATATAACTTTTAAGCTCTTAAAATAAATATAATGTTAAAAGTTTTTAAGCTTTTATTTAAATTAATTTTTATACTAGATATAATTGAATTTGAATTAAAAAAAAGTGAAGAAGATATTTTACAATTTTGTAGCATTTACATTTTCAGCTTACAATAAATTTTTTTTTAAAAAACTTACCGTTATTGGTAAAGAAAAAATACCTCCGGATGGAGCAATAATTTTTTCTCCAAACCATCAATCAGCTATACTAGACCCAATTCTTGTTGGAGTATCATGTGGAAAAAAACCATACTACTTGACTAGAAGTGATGTGTTTAGAAAACCCTATTTATGGTTTTTAAATGCTATGCAAACGTTACCTGTTTACAGAATCAGGGACGGGTTTAAAAACTTACACCGTAATCAAGAGACTTTTAAAAAATGTTACGAGTTACTTGAGGATAAAAAAAGCTTGCTTGTGTTTTCAGAAGGAAAGCATCACGACAAATATTATTTACAACCCATTTCTAAGGGAAGTTCAAGAATTGGATTGGAAAGCTTAAAAAGAAGCCAAAACACAAAAATTTACCTCCTCCCGGTTGGAATAAACTATGGAAATAAAATTCACCCATACCACAATTGTACAGTTGTATATGGAAAACCTATAAAACTAAACGATTTCTTTAATACTTACGAGAGAAAACCTGCTTACACTCTTAACAGAGTAAGGATAAAACTAGAAAATGAAATGAAGAAATGTTTGTGGCTACCCAACAGATGCGACGACTATCNAACAAAAAAATATATGATCAATTATAATAGCACTAAAAAAAAATTTAAAACACTTAAAAACAAAATTTTTCAAAACGATTTAGATCTTTTAACTGAAAAAAACCAAACAATTTTTGAGAAAGCTGTCATTAGTTTTTTTTCATTTTTTAATTTAATTCCTTTAGTTTTATTAAGTTTTATTTTAAAAAAAATAAAAGACAGTGTTTTTCATCTTTCAATAAAATATTTATTTGGTCTCTTAATTTTTCCATTATGGTGGGCGATTTCGTTTTTTATTTCAATATATTATTTTGACTTCTACTTTAGTTTAATAATCTTGGGTTCTTTAGTCCTATCTCTTTACCTAAGGCAGTTTATAATTATAATAAATAAATAATGATAGCATTTTCTTATTAAATATAGCTTTTTTTATTTTTAAAAAAAATTTCAAAAGAGTTTTTGTGTTTTATTTATAATAATTTATTATCGTATNATTTTTTTTATTGGTTTTTGTTATTAATGTTTTCGGTTGTATATCAAAATTATAAATACATATATTTATAATATGGTTGATATCATAATTATTGGTGCTGGTCCTATAGGTTTGGCTTGTAGCATTGAAGCTAAAAAAAGAGGGTTGAAAAGTTTAATTTTAGAAAAGGGTGTTTTNGTTAACTCTATTTATAATTACCCTCAAAACATGACTTTTTTCTCTACATCAGATAAACTTGAAATAGGAGAAGTCCCATTTATTTCACAGAATCCAAAACCAACACGTCCTGAAGCATTAGAGTATTATAGAAGAGTATGTACAGCATGGGATTTAGATGTTAATTTATACGAAACCGTGAAGGANATAAATTTTAAATCNAAAATTTTCAATATAAAAACAGACAAGTCAAATTATGAATCGAAAAATATCATAATTGCAACAGGTTTTTATGACATCCCCTTNCCTTTAAATGTAAAAGGAGAAAATCTTTCAAAGGTCTCTCACTACTATTCCGAACCCCACCCCTATTTTGGGATGAACCTTGCAATTGTAGGTGCNGCAAATTCAGCTGTAGATGCAGCATTGGAAACATTTAGAAAAGGAGCTAAGAGTGTTACGATGATAATTAGAGAAAAAAAAATAAGAGAAAATGTAAAATATTGGTCCAAACCAGATATAGAGAATCGAATAAAGGAAGGATCTATAAAAGCTTTATTTAATTCTGAAATTATAGAAATTCAAAACGAATATATTATTGTCAAGAAAGATGAGGGAAATATTAAACTAAAAAATGATTTTGTTTTAGCTATGACTGGCTATCAGCCAAATTTCAAGCTTTTAGAATCGATTGGAATAAAATTTAATAATGATAAATACTCTAGTCCTTACTATAACACTAATACAATGGAATCTAACGTNAATGGTGTTTACCTTGCTGGAGTAATTTGTGGAGGGTATCAAACTAATAAGTGGTTTATAGAAAACTCTAGAATTCATGCTTGCCAAATAATTAATCATATTAAAGAAAAAACATGAATATTTTAATCGCACCTGATTCATTTAAAGAGTCTTTAAGTGCTAATAAAGTGGCCAGATCAATTGCAAATGGAATAAATAAAATAAACTCTAACCATAATATTGAGGAAATTCCAATTTCCGATGGTGGGGAGGGTTCCATTGATTTTTTAAAAAAAAACTGTGTTGGAAAGGCTGTTAAACATGAGACTGAAAACGCCATTGGGAATAAAATTTTAAGTGAATATTTTAAGTTTAGAAATTCAAAAACTGCTTGGATTGAACTATCACAAGCGTCTGGGTTAGCATTGATTGAGAAAAAAAACAGAAACCCAGGGCTAACATCTACGTATGGTACTGGATTATCCATCAATCATGCAATTAAAAGTGGGTGCTCAGAAATAATATTAAGCCTTGGTGGGAGTGCAACCAATGATGCCGGGGCAGGAATTTTTCAAGCACTAGGCGGGGAGCTTTTAGATAGGGACAACAAGCAGATAAAAAGAGGATGTGAGCCTCTCTTTAAAGTAAAACAAATAAAAACCCCTAAATATTTAAATAATATAAAATTTCAAATCGCCTACGATGTATCAAACACGTTACTCGGAATTAATGGTGCTACAAAAACTTATTCAAGACAAAAAGGGGCAACCTTGGATCAAATTGAAAGGCTAGAAAAGAGCATTTTTCATTTTTCTCAAATAATAAAAAAAGATTTAAAAATTGATATAACTAAAGTCAAAGGCGGTGGTTCAGCTGGAGGAACAGCTGCTGGATTGTATGGCCTTTTAGGAGCCAAGCTGACAAATGGTTTCAAATTGATATCGGGACTGGTAAATCTTGAAGATAAGATAAAGTCATCTGATGTTATTTTTACCGCAGAAGGTAAACTAGACTACCAATCATTGAGTGGAAAGGTCCCCATTCAGTTAGGAAAATTAGCCAAAAAATACAACAAGACTCTTATATGCTTAGCCGGAAGTATTGAGCCTCCTTACCAAAATTTTTATAGAAATGGAATTTCTGGGATTTTTAATATTCAAAACAAACCGATTTCATTAAATGAATCCATGAAAGACGCTGAAAATCAAATTTCAGATATATCCAGCAGAGTATTTTCATTTTTTGAAAAANTTCAATAATGTTTTTCATTTTNATCACAATANTNACNTTAATTCTATGGATTATNATAGGTACTGCTTATTTAAAGTTGCATCCATTTNTAGTACTTTTTNCAGCATCTATANTACTAGGTCTTTCATTAGAAATTCANNTTGTCGAGCTCCTAAAATTATTGTTTGTTGGATTTAGTGATACTATNCAAAAAATTGGNTTATTAATAATTTTNGGGACTATNATTGGCAAAACTTTAGANCTAACAAATGCCACTTCATCAATTGCTANTCACATAATTATGAGATTTAGAAAAATGCCTCTTCAATTTAAAATTGGCTTNATCGGTTATATAATATCAATCCCTGTTTTTTGTGANGCAGCTTTCATAATACTTTCGAAAACCATAAAATCAATTTCAAAAAAGTCAAAGATTCCATTAAAATCCCTTGGAGTTGCTCTGTCAACTGGCCTTTTTGCACCTCATGTCCTAGTTCCTCCAACACCTGGACCACTTGCGGCTGCATCTAATCTCAAACTAGAAGACTTTTCTCTTTTGATAATTATTGGGAGTGTTCTTGCTTTAATTTTAGTGATTATAGGCTCTGCTTTTTCATATTCAATATACAATAAATCAAAGTTTAATACTAATTTGTTTTTTGATCAAAAAAACAAAAAAAACATTCCAAGTTTAATTGAATCCATAATACCAATTATTGTCCCAGTTATATTAATTTCAATTGGTACTTTATTTGGAAATTTAAATACTTTCAAAAATTTAGATTTTGTTTTTAGCTTTTTAAGCAACCCTTCTTTTGCCTTAGTCGTTGGTGTTATTCTTTCATTTAGATTAATTAAATTCAACCCTGAAATAGGATTAAATTTTTGTATTAAAAATGGTCTCTATAGCGCTTTACCAATAGTTTTAATAACTGGAATGGGAGGGACACTTGGTCTTATAATGCAGAAAATCCCCATAGAAGATTTTATAAACATCTACTCTTTTGACTTTAGTTTAGTTCTTTTAATTCCGTTCTTTATATCTTCAATTTTTAAAACCGTTCAGGGTTCGTCAACTGTGGCAATAATTACTGCTTCCACAATTATGTATCCCCTTTTAGCTTCATTGGGTCTTGATAATGAGATTGATAAAATCTGGACAATCTTGTCTATCGGTGTGGGTTCTATGACAGTATCTCATACAAATGATTCATACTTTTGGATAGTTTCTGAAATGACTGGGATTTCAGCTAAAGAAGCTTTGAAATATCATACAACAGGTACTTTAATACAAGGTATAGCTGGTATTGTTTTTATTTTAATTGGTTACAAGTTAACTTCCTTAGTTAATTTTATTTAAATTGAAAATTAATTTCATGTCTTTAAAAAACTCAGCCGAAATTTCTTGGTTTGCTCCAATTTGTGACGGAGATGACGACTTTCTTGGTAATAGGAATCCGTTATATAAAAGTTCTTGGGAGAACACTTGTAAAATCGTTCAAACTGCAGAAAAATTTGGATATAAGAATGTTTTATGCCCATCTTCTTTCCAAGTTGGTCAGGATTCTCTTTCATTCGTAGCTGCAATGTCAAATCTAACAAAAGATATAAATTTCCTGCCTGCTGTAAGGTGCGGAGAAATTCACCCTCCAATGCTTGCTCGAACTGTTGCAACAATTGATCATATGGTTAAAGGAAGATTAACTTTAAATATTATTTCGTCAAACCTCCCTGGCGAAAATTTAGAATCCAAAAAGAGATATGAAAGATCTAGAGAGGTTATCCAAATTTTAAAATTGTTCTGGTCAAAAGATTTTGTGGAATAT
>PBVB01000012.1 GCA_002728075.1 Flavobacteriaceae bacterium | reverse complement strand
ACATGGGAAGAATGATCAAGCCTATGGCTAAATNCANGCTGATTTAACTACTGATAGTAAAGTAGCAATTAAGTTGCCAAGAATGTCATTTGAAATAACAAACTTTTCATATGATGCTAATAGACAACTNCAAAAAATNGCNAATTTTAATAGAGCAACACCTATAGGAGATAGAAATTCTAGACAAAAGTTTTTTGTTCCAGTACCTTATGATATAGGATTTGAATTAAANATATATTCTAAAAATCAAGATGACGGTTTACAAGTTGTAGAACAAATCTTACCATTTTTTAATCCTCAATATAGTTTAACAATGAAACCCTTTCCAACTGACTTTCCTGATATTAAAGAGGATATACAAATTATATTAGAAGGTTTAAACTTATCTGATGACTATGAAGGAAGTTTAGAACAAAGAAGAACGATAGTATATACTATGTCTTTTCAAATGAAAGTGAATTTTTATGGTCCTACACAAAGAACTGATATTATTAGAAAATCAATATCTAATGTATTTAATCAAGGTGCAGGGTCTCTAGATTCTGATTTGTCAATTGAAACTATTACAATAACTCCTAATCCTACAAACACNTTTGGATTAGCTGATAGTGATTTTGGATTTAATGAATCTATTGTTATTAATTTTGATAGTGCGAGCACATAATGAGTAAAAAAAATATTAAAGATGACTATGATTATTCTAGAGAAACTTATTACGACCTTTTAGAAAAAGGAAAGCAAAGTTTAGAATTAATGATAGAAGTAGCTAGAGAATCTGAGCATCCTAGAGCTTTTGAAGTTCTTTCTGGCATGATGAAAAACATGGCAGACATTAATGATAAATTAATGGATCTGAATAAAAAAGAAAAGGAGATTAATGAATCAGAAGATAAAAAGCAACTTGGAAATACAACAAATAATAATGTTTTCTTGGGATCCACTGCGGACCTTCAAAGACTTTTAGGTAATAAGGATTTCGTGAATGTCACACCAAAAAGAAACGTACCTAACTAATACCAATGTAAAAAGAGATGGCATTGTTCAAAACTGGAATGCTGAAGATGTAAAAACATATCATCGATGCATGAAAGATCCTGTATATTTTACTGANAATTTTATTAAAATAATTTCTTTNGATACNGGATTAATNNNNTTTNANCTNTACNANTATCAAAAAAANATGTTTAAANAATTTNNNNANAATAGNTTTANCATTGTNTTAGCATGTNGACAATCCGGTAAATCNATNTCAGTNTGTGCNTATCTNTTNTGGTATGCTTTATTTAATCCAGAAAAAACNATTGCNATNNTAGCNAACAAAGGAGCNACNGCTCGAGAAATGTTAGCTAGNATNACATTAATGTTAGANAANATTCCTTTTTATTTACAACCTGGAACNAAAGCTTTAAATAAAGGNTCTNTTGAATTTAGTAATAANTCTCGTATNATNGCGGCTGCAACTTCTGGNTCNTCTATTCGNGGTCTTTCAGTTAANTTANTATATCTTGANGANTTTGCTTTTGTNGAAAGAGCNTCAGANTTTTATACNTCTACATATCCNGTTGTTACNGCNGGTTCNAATACTAAAGTNATNATNACATCNACNGCAAATGGAATAGGAAATACTTTTCATAAACTTTGGGAAGGTGCAGTACAAAATGTCAATGTATTTAAACCTTTTAGAGTAGATTGGTGGGANGTACCNGGAAGAAATNANANNTGGAAAGAAGAAACTATTTTAAATACTTCACANTTACAATTTGATCAAGAATTTGGTAATACTTTTTTTGGAACTGGAGATACTTTAATAAACACCGAAACTTTATTAGCATTAAAAGCTGAAGCTCCATTAGAAAGGTTAGAAAGTACAGCCTTAAATGTTTACAAAAAGCCTATACCTAAACATAATTATGTAATGACAGTAGATGTTGCAAANGGAAGAGGACAGGACTATTCAACTTTTACTTTGATCGATATTAGCACTAGGCCTTTTGAACAGGTGGCTGTATATCGCAACAACACTATCTCTCCTATTCTCTTCCCTACTATTATCTATAAATATGCAAAATTGTACAATGAAGCCTATGTAATAGTAGAATCAAATGATGTAGGACAAGTGGTGTGTAATGGATTATATTATGACTTAGAATATGAACATGTTCATGTAGAATCAGCTATAAAATCTAACGCTATTGGAATAGAAATGACAAGAAAAGTAAAAAGACTCGGTTGTTCTGCAGTAAAAGATATATTAGAAACTAATAAATTNAATATATATGANGAAAATACAATAATGGAAATTTCAACNTTTGAAGCTAGAGGAACTTCATATGAAGCTTCAGATGGTAATCATGATGATTTNATGATGAATTTAGTTATGTTTGGCTTTTTTGCAACAACTGATTTCTTTTCAGATATGACTAANATTGATATTAAACAAATGATGTTTAAACAAAAAATGAAAGAAATAACAGATGATCTTCCTCCATTTGGTCACATAGATGATGCTGAAGATTATATACAAACTTTAGAAGAACAAGAAAATAGTAAAGTTAAATGGTACATAGAATATCCGGATTTACACCCAGATTGATGATTTTTCATTTTTTATAAATAGTATATAAGAATGACTATTCTTGTTATGTAACACTTATAATTTAGTTTTCGATAAAGGGGAAAAAAATGGCGTTATTCACTCCATCAGAATCACCTGCAGTAGTAGTAAAAGAAGTAGACCTTTCGGGTGTAGTCCCTAATGTTCAAACTTCAACAGGTGCTACAGTAGGTAACTTTCGTTGGGGTCCAGTAGAAGAAAGAAAAAAAGTTAGTAATGAAAGTGAATTGGTCAGTATCTTTTCTTCTCCTGATTCAACGAATACAATAGATTTCCACTCTGCTTCAATGTTCTTAAAATATTCAAATAGTTTAGAAGTAGTTCGTGGAGTCACATCTGCTGCCTTTAATGCCGGAATATCTACAGTAGGTCCTTATGACTCAGCTGGTAGCTCTGATCCAACTAAAGCGCAGTTAATTAAAAACAAATCACAATTTGATAGTGCTGAAACTGGTATTTTAGCTCAAGGCCCTAATGGCATGGGAGGTAAAATAGCTTACTTAGGTAGATTTCCTGGTGAATTAGGAAATAGTTTAGCAGTTCATTTACTAGGAGCAAGTGATAGTGCAACACCAGCTTCATTTAATGCATGGGCTTACAAAAATAATTTTAATTTAGCACCAGGAACATCGTCTTATGCTACTAAATATGGATCATTGCATGATGAATGTCATCTTGCAGTTATTGATTCAGGCGGATTATTTACTGGTACTAAAGGAACAGTTTTAGAAGCTTATGATGCAGTTTCTGTTGCTCCAGATGCAGTTAAAGATGACGGAAGTACAAATTATGTAAGAAAAGTAGTTAATGAAAATTCTAACTACATTTACTTTCTAAATTTTGATTCCGCAATGTCAGCTGCTGGTGCTGGTGTAACAAATGCTAGTGTAGCTGGAGGTAAAAATTATAAAGCTGTAACTAAGCCTTTAGTTAAAGAATTAAAATTAACTAATGGCACAAACAGCGGTGCACTAACTGCAACTGAGTTTGCTACTGGGTTTGATCTTTTTGAAGATAGAGACACAGTAGAAGTTGATTTCTTGATTGCTCCAGGTATGACATCAAGAACTAATCAAACAACTGTTACAAATGATTTAGTTGCAACAGCAGCAAGCTTAAGAAAAGATTGTGTTGTGGTTTCATCACCATCTCGAGATGATGTTGTAAACAGAACAACTGGTCAAACTGAAGCAATTGTTGAAGGTGCTAATAATTTCACTGCTTCATCATACTTAATAGTAGATAACAACTATCTTAAAGTATATGATAAATTTAACGACCAATTTATTAAAATTCCTGCAGCCTCTTCTACAGCCGGTCTTATGGCTNTATCAGATGCTAANGCTGCTCCATGGTTTTCACCAGCTGGAAATCGTAGAGGACAGTTACTAGGAATTACAGATTTAGTTTGGTCACCAACAAAATCTCAAAGAGATACACTCTATAGAAATTATGTTAATCCTATAGCAAACATTCCTGGTCAAGGAACAATGTTATATGGAGATAAGACTCACTTATTGAAGAACTCTGCTTTTGACAGAATTAACGTAAGACGATTATTCCTTTCAATAGAAAGAGCGATCGCTGCGGCTGCTCAAAACGCAATGTTTGAATTCAATGATGAGTTTACAAGAGCAGAATTTGTTAATATAGTTGAACCATTCCTAAGAGAAATTAAAGGAAGACGAGGTATTACAGACTTTAAATTAGTTTGTGATTCAACAAATAACACTGCTGCTGTAATTGATAGAAATGAGTTTATTGCAAATGTATTTGTAAAACCAGCTCGTTCTATTAACTTTGTAACATTGAATTTTGTTGGAGTTAGAACCGGCGTCGATTTTACTGAAATCGTCGGCACAGTTTAGGAAGGGAGAGTAAAAAATGGCAATTCTAGGAGTTGACGATTTTAAAGCCAAAATCAGAGGTGGAGGCGCTCGTCCTAATCTATTCAAAGCAACAATAAACTTTCCAGGCTATGCAGATGGTGATGTAGAACTATCATCATTCTTATGTAAGTCTGCTTTACTACCTGAGTCTACTATCGGAACAATATTAGTTCCATTTAGAGGTAGAAATTTAAAGGTAGCAGGAGACAGAACATTTGCACCTTGGACTGTTACAATAATCAATGATACTACCATGGATACAAGAAATGCTCTTGAAAGGTGGATGAATGGTATTAATGCTCATACTGCTAATACAGGATTAACTAACCCTGTAGATTACCAAGCAGACCTTGTGGTAGAACAACTTGATAAAGATGGTACAACAACCAAAACTTATAACTTTAGAGGCGCTTTTCCTACATCTGTAGGATCAATTGCAGTCAGCTATGATAATGCGGATGTAATTGAAGAATTCGATTGTGAGTTTCAGGTTCAGTATTGGGAATCTAATACTACATCTTAATATACATATTAATAAGGGAGAGCTTTATGCTCTCCCAA
>PBVB01000011.1 GCA_002728075.1 Flavobacteriaceae bacterium | reverse complement strand
GTCTTGCACCTACTGGTAAAGAAGAATGTTTATTAGTAAATGAAATGAATATGATGCATCACTTAGATAAAAAGTTACAGTTTGACTTTTTGATAAATAGTTTTAGGAAAAGAAATAGATTTACTCCTTGAGGCTCTATTAAAAATTATCCTAAATTGTTTTTCTAAGATACCATAGGTATATTTTGCCTTTTGCTTTTCCATCAATTGAATTGCATACTCTGATTTTTTTCCTCTACGTTTATTGTTACCATGTTGTCCAGGAGGATAATTTCTCTTTTCAAAGGATTTATCCGAACCAAAAACTGGTTCTCCAAATTTTCTAGCGATTTTTGTTTTAGGACCTATATATCTAGCCATTTTATATTTTTTAAGTTATACTCTTCTTCTTTTAGGAGGGCGACATCCATTGTGAGGAAGAGGGGTTACATCAATAATTTCAGTTACTTCAATTCCACTATTATGAATAGTTCTAATAGCTGATTCTCTTCCGTTTCCAGGTCCTTTTACATAAACTTTAACCTGCCTTAAACCTAGATCTTGAGCTATTTTTGAGCAATCTTCAGCCGCAACTTGTGCGGCATAGGGAGTGTTTTTTTTAGAACCTCTAAATCCCATTTTTCCCGCAGATGACCAAGAAATAACCTCGCCTTTAAGGTTAGTAATTGAAATAATAATATTGTTAAATGAAGCATTAATATATGCTTCACCAACAGGTTCTACAGATACTTTTCTTTTTTTATTCGCAGATTTAGCCATATTTAATTATTTAGTAGCTTTCTTTTTATTAGCAATTGTTTTTCTCTTTCCTTTTCTTGTTCTAGAATTATTTTTAGTTTTCTGGCCTCGAAGAGGTAGTCCGGTCCTATGCCTAATACCTCTGTAGGAACCGATATCCATGAGTCTTTTTATATTAAGTTGGGTTTCTGAACGCAATTCTCCTTCCACTTTATATTTAGAAATAGCCTGAATGATTGATTTTATCTCAGAATCTGTCCAATCTGACACTTTCTTATTTAAATCTACTTTTGCTATATTTAAAATTCTTGAGGCTCGACTTCTTCCAACTCCATAAATGTAAGTTAAAGCAATCTCACCCCTTTTCGATTTCGGTATGTCTATACCTGATATTCTAGCCATATTATCCTTGTCTTTGTTTAAATCTTGGGTTTTTCTTATTAATTATATATAATTTACCCTTTCTTCTAACGATTTTACAATCTGAACTTCTTTTTTTTATTGATGTTTTTACTTTCATAATTATAAATTAAAATCTAAAAGTTATTCTTGCCTTAGTTAAATCATAGGGACTCATTTCAAGCTTTACTTTATCGCCGGGTAAAAGCTTAATATAATGAAGTCTCATTTTACCTGAAATATGGGCAGTTACAACATGTCCGTTCTCAAGCTCAACTCTAAACATTGCGTTTGAGAGGGCCTCAATTATTTTTCCTTCTTGTTCAATAGCTTCTTGTTTAGGCATTTTATATTGAAATTTTTCGGTTACTAGTGGTTTTCATAAGTCCATCATAGTGACGATTTAATAAATATGAATTTACTTGCTGAATTGTATCAATAGCTACCCCAACCATGATTAATAAGGATGTTCCACCATAAAATAGAGCCCATCCTTGTTGCATACCCATTAATTTTACAACTATCGCAGGAAAAACAGCTAAAGCAGCTAAAAACAGTGATCCAGGAAAAGTGATTTGAGACATAACATTATCTAAAAATTCACTAGTTTCATTGCCTGGCCTAATACCTGGTACAAAACCTCCACTTCTTTTTAAATCATCTGACATTTTGTTTGTTGGCACCGTTATAGCTGTGTAAAAAAAAGTAAAAATAATTATAAGTAAGCCAAAAACAATATTATACCAAAGACCAAAAATATCTGAAAAGTTAACTTGAATCCACTGACCAACTTCGTTATTTCCAATTAATCTCCCAATATAACTAGGAGCAAACATTATAGCTTGAGCAAAAATAATTGGCATCACTCCAGAGGCATTTAATTTGAGTGGTATATATTGTCTTCTTCCAAAAAGATTAGAATTGTTCGCCCCCATTTGTGCTCTTCTTGCATATTGAACAGGTATTTGCCTCACGGCCAAAACAAGAAGAATTGACAACAAAATTATAATAATCCATAATATCATTTCAATTAAAATTAGAATTAACCCCCCGTTATTTTCTGATACTCTTGAGATAACCTCCTGAGTAAAGGACATTGGCAATGTGGCAATTATTCCCACCATTATCAGCAAGGATATGCCGTTTCCTATTCCTTTATCGGTAATTTTTTCTCCAAGCCACATTGCAAATATTGTTCCTGTAACTAAAATAATAACAGATGGTATCATGAAAGTAAAACTCTTGCCCAAAATAAATGCTGAATCTGGCACCCCAAGTGCACTAAGACCGTAAAGATAAGCAGGCGCCTGAACAACACATATAGCAATTGTCAACCATCTTGTTATTTGATTTAATGTTTTTCTACCGCTTTCTCCTTCCTTTTGAAGCTTTTGTAAATATGGAAGAGCTACCCCCATAAGTTGAACAACAATTGAAGCAGAAATGTAAGGCATTATGCCTAGAGCAAAAACTGAAGCATTGGCAAATGCCCCTCCAGTAAACATATTTAGTACACCAAGAAGACCTCCACCACCTGTTCTGTCACCTAGTTCAGCAAGTTGAAGTGCATCTATACCTGGGAGTGTAATTTGTGCACCTACTCGATAAACTAACAAAATAGACAAGGTAATACCTATCCTAACTCTTAGTTCTTCAATCTTGTAAATATTAATAAGTGCTTGAATAAATTTACCCATTTAGCGAAATTAAATTTACTTCTCCTCCAGCCGACTCAATTTCTTTTTGTGCTTTCTTTGAAAACTTATGAGCCGTTATTTTCACTGGGGAAGATATTTTTCCATTGGCCAAAACCTTCACTAAACTTTTCTTTCTAGCTAATCCTAAAGAATAAATTTTATCAATATCCAATTTATTTTTAATTTTCTTATTTAAAATTAATTGCTGAATACTTTCAAGATTTAAAACTTGATATTCTAATCTATTGACATTTTTAAACCCAAATTTAGGAACCCTTCTTTGCAGAGGCATTTGACCTCCTTCAAATCCAATTTTTTTTGAATATCCAGATCTAGATTTTGCACCTTTATGACCCCTTGTAGATGTTCCGCCTTTTCCAGAACCCTGCCCTCTACCTAGCCTCTTGGAGGCTTTTTTATTTGAACCTTTAATTGGTGTTATATTTTCTAAATTCATTAAATTAAATTTTAGTGATTTCTACCAGATGATTAACTTTTTCGACCATACCCTTTATATTTGGAGTGTTTTCATGTATTACTTCCTTACCAATTCCTCTTAAACCAAGAGCAATAAGTGTAAGTTTCTGTTTTTTTAAATTTTTTATACTACTTCTTATTTGTTTTATTTTAATTTTCTCCATGGTATTAATCATTAAATAGTTTATCTAGAGAGATACCTCTTTGATTAGCAATTTTTTCTGGACTCCTCAAATTNAATAAAGCATCAAAAGTAGCCTTCACAACATTNTGTGGNTTNGANGAACCTTGTGATTTGGAAAGTACATTTTGAACNCCNACTGATTCAAGNACAGCCCTAACAGCNCCTCCAGCAATAACNCCGGTACCTTCAGAAGCNGGTTTAATNAATACTCTAGCTCCACCAAATTTNCCATTCTGTTCGTGNGGGATAGTNCCTTTTTTTAAAGAAATTCGAATTAAATTTTTTTTAGCTTCTTCCACCGCTTTTGATATGGCCACAGAAACCTCCTTGGATTTACCTAAACCATNACCAACAATACCGTCCTCATCTCCAACAACAACTATGGCTGAAAAACCAAAAGCTCTTCCCCCTTTAGTTACTTTTGTTACTCTTTGAACACCAACCAATCTATCTTTGAGGTCTAGCCCACCAGGTTTAACAAATTCAATACTTTTATAATTTTTATACATACTTTAAAATTTAAGACCGCCCTCTCTAGCACCATCAGCAAGGGATTTTACTCTACCATGATAGAGATATCCCCCACGATCAAATTTCACTAAACTTANTCCTTTTTTGANGGCTTTTTCAGCAATAGTTTTACCTACTTCCTGAGCTACTTTGTTTTTATTTTCANACTTATCAAAATCTTTNCTAATAGANGANGCTGATGCTAAAGTGTTTCCTTTAATATCATCTATAATTTGNGCATAAATATTTTTATTACTCCTAAATACCGATAAACGAGGCATAGCACTGNTACCCCTAATTGTCTTTTTTAACTTAAGTCTAATTTTTGCTCTTCTTTTATTTTTTATAGTCTTCATATTCGAGATTTATGCTGATTTACCTGCTTTTCTTCTTACTTGTTCTCCTACAAACCTTATACCTTTACCTTTATAAGGTTCTGGTTTTCTAAAAGATCTAATTTTTGCTGCAACAAATCCTAATAGTTGCTTGTCATGNGAAGNTAATTTTATAATCGGNTTTTTACCTTTTTCAGAAACTGTNTCAATTTTAACTTCAGGTGCAATTTNAAATAAAATGTTGTGAGAAAAACCAAGTGATAAATCTAATNTTTGACCTTGAACAGAGGCACGATAACCAACNCCTACCAANTCGAGTTCTTTGGTAAAACCAGAACTTACACCAATAACCATGTTATTTATTAAAGATCTGTATAAACCGTGTTTAGATTTGGTATCACTAGTCTCAGAATTTCTACTTAAAAAAATTGAGTTGTTTTCAAGATTGACATTTATGTCATGAAAATCTTGTTCTAGTGATCCCAGTTTTCCACTTACAATTATCTTTTGATTTTGCAAGTTTATGTTCACACCTTCAGGTACTTTAATTGGATTATTTCCTACTCTAGACATATTCAAANTTTAATATAAATAACANATNACTTCCCCACCAATATTTTTTTTCTTTGCTTCTTTTCCAGTCATTAAACCCATTGAGGTTGAAATAATTGANATACCTAATCCATTTAAAATCCTTGGTATACTCTTAGCATTTGAATATTTTCTCAATCCGGGAGTGGAAATACGATTTATCTTCTTTATTGTAGATTCTCCTGTTTGNTTATCATANTTTAATGCAATTTTTATTTTACCTTGTTTATTTGGGGTTTCCATAAACTTATAACTTAAAATNAATCCTTGATCATATAAAATTTTTGTGATTTCTTTTTTTGTATTAGAAGCTGGAATTTCAACAATCTTATGTTTTGCAAGACAGGCATTCCTGATTCTAGTAAGATAATCTGCTATCGTATCTGTATTCATAATATATTTTTTTTTACCAGCTTGCTTTTGTTAAACCAGGAATTAAACCTTTATTGGCCATTTCTCTGAAAGTAACTCTTGATAACCCAAATTGTCTTATGTACCCCTTGGGTCTTCCAGTTATTTTACAACGATTATGTAATCTAACTGGAGAAGCATTTCTCGGTAACTTTTGAAGAGCTACGTAATCNTTTTCGTCTTTCAAAGCTTTTCTCTTAGCTTCGTATTTTTTAACAATTTTTGCACGTTTTATTTCTCGTGCTTTCATTGACTCTTTTGCCATATCATTTCTTTTTAAATGGTAATCCTATTAAACTTAATAAAGACTTTGCCTCATTATCAGTTGATGCAGANGTTACAAAAGTGATATCCATCCCTGATATTTTGTTTACCTTGTCTATATCTATTTCTGGAAAAATTATCTGTTCAGTTATTCCTAAAGTGTAATTCCCCCTACCATCAAAACCACTAGGTTTGATTCCATGAAAATCTCTAACTCTAGGTAATGCTATCGATATAAGTCTATCCAAAAATTCAAACATCATATTCCCCCTCAACGTAACTTTCGCACCTATCGGNATTCCTTTTCTTAACTTGAAAGAAGCAACATCCTTTTTTGAAAGAGTTGGGACAGCTTTTTGTCCTGAAATAAGAGTTAGCTCGTCNACAGCNTGATCAACAAGTTTTTTGTCAGCAACTGCTGCTCCAACACCCCTGCTTAATATAATTTTAATAATTCTAGGTACCTGCATTGTACTTTTGTAACTAAATTCGTTCATTAACGATTTGGATACAGAGTCATCATACTCATTTTTTAGCCTAGGAATATAATTTGTTGTCATGCTTTAGTCTTACTATTTGAAACTTCTGATTTTTTTGAATTTTTGGGTTTTTTGTTGATAGCATTATTATCTATGAGAGCAACATTTGAAATATGTATTGGGGATTCTTTTTCTTCAATTCCTCCTTGAGGATTTTTAGAATTTGGTTTTATATGTTTTTTGACCAAATTTAGACCCTCGATAACAACTTTTTCTCTTTTTTTAATAATGCTAACTACTTTGCCCTCAGAACCCTTACTGGAACCAGCAATTACCTTAACATTATCTCCAACTTTAATTTTAAACTTTCTCATAACTTATAAAACCTCAGGGGCTAATGAAATAATTTTCATAAATTTCTTATCTCTTAATTCTCGTGCCACTGGCCCAAAAACTCTTGTCCCAATCATTTCGCCAGATGGGTTAAGTAAAACGCAAGCATTATCATCAAAACGTATATAGGATCCATCTTGTCTTCTAATTTCTTTACTCGTTCTAACAACAACCGCTTTTGTCACCTGTCCCTTCTTCATAGTCCCAGAAGGAGTTGATTCTTTAATTGTTACAACAATTTTATCACCAATTGATGCATATCTTTTTTTTGTACCCCCTAAAACTCTTATTGTTAGTACTTCTTTTGCACCAGTATTGTCGGCAACCTTTAATTTTGATTCTTGATGTAACATTTATTTAGCTCTTTCAATAATTTTCATTAATCTCCATGACTTTGTTTTGCTCATTGGCTTAACCTCCATTATACGGACTTTGTCACCTACCCCACAATCATTTTTTTCATCGTGAGCTACATATTTTTTTGTTTTAAGGACAAATTTTCCATATTTAGGATGTTTTACTCGTTTAACTTCAGAAACAACAATAGAATTTTGCATTTTATTGCTAGTTACAACGCCAATTCTCTCTTTTCTTAATTTTCTATCTCCCATATTAATTAATCAAATCTTTTGTCAATTTTGTTTTTGCAGTTTTAAGTTTTGCAATTATTCTTCTAATATTTCTAATTTGGATTGGATTTTCCAATTCTGAAACATAACTAGACATCCTTAAGTCAAATAGTTTTTTCTTTAATTCACTGATTTTAACTTCCAAATCTTTTAGGTTTAATTTTGATATTTCTGTTTGCTTCATCTTAATTTTCTATGCTGTAATCGTTTGCTATTATAAATTTAGTTTTCACAGGAAGCTTTTGAGCAGCTAATCTTAAGGCTTCTTTAGCAATAATATGGCTAACACCTGCAACCTCAAAAAGAATTCTTCCAGGTCTAACAACGGCAACAAAATATTCAGGTGCACCTTTACCCTTACCCATCCTTACTTCCAAAGGTTTTTTTGTAATAGGTTTGTCTGGAAAAATTTTAATCCAAAGCTGTCCTTCACGTTTCATATATCGAGTAGCAGCAATCCTTGCAGCCTCTATTTGTCTTGATGTAATAAACTTAGAATCCAATGACTTAATACCAAACATTCCATCAGAAAGCCTATGCCCTCTTTGAGAAAGACCTTTCATTCGTCCTTTTTGAGCCTTACGAAATTTTGTTTTTTTTGGTTGTAGCATTTCTTAATTTCTAACTTTTTTTCTTTGATTTAAACCTTTATTTAATTGGTTATTTTTCTTATTCATTCCAACTAACGGAGAAAGCTCACGTTTACCATAAACTTCGCCTTTCATAATCCAAACTTTTATTCCTATTCTTCCATATGTTGTGTGCGCTTCTTGTATTGAATAATCTATATCAGCCCTAAATGTTGACAGTGGAATTCTTCCTTCTTTATATGATTCTGATCTAGCCATCTCAGCACCGTTTAATCTTCCTGATATTTGAACCTTGATCCCTTCTGAGTTCATTCTCATTGCAGCAGCAAT
>PBVB01000010.1 GCA_002728075.1 Flavobacteriaceae bacterium | reverse complement strand
TCTCTATGGAATAATAGAATCGCAAAAAAATCTGACTTTAGCCGAAAAATCATTTCGTAAAGCCTTATCGTTTGGATTATCAATGAGTACAGACCTCGCTATGGCAAAATTAAGTCTTGCAGGGATTTTAATTCAAAAAAGAAGAAAAAGAGAAGCAACAATTCTAATTGGTGAAGCTAAAAAATCTGACAAGCATAATATGCTTGGAGAACAAATTAGATTATTAAAAACTCAAATTAAAAAGATTTAAATCTTATCTAAAGGTATTGATAGTGTATAAACCTTCCTTGAATTGTTGTTTAAATGATTTTCTAACAACCATGGATTAAGAATTTTAAAATTTTTATAATTTAACCCTAAATCTTTTGAAAAATCTGATATATTATTTATTGGTTTATCAATTTTTATTTCTTTGAATTCTATTGGTTTATACATCTGCGCTTCATCTATATAAAAACCAAAACTTTCAGGAGATTCAACAATATTTTTTAATGCTATGATTCTAAATACATATCTTTTTGTTTCATCCCCAAATAAAATATTTTCGTAAGCCGTTTGATTTTGATTTGCTATTTTATTTTGTACTCCACTCATTCCTCTATTGTAGGCCGCTGCAGCAAGTGTCCATGAACCAAATTTATCTCTAGCTTTCTTTAAATATTTACATGCTAATCTTGTAGATAGATTTAGGTTATACCTTTCATCAACATTACTATTTATCTCTAGTCCATATTCTTTTCCAGTAGTTTTCATAATTTGCCAAAACCCCTTCGCCCCACTTGGAGAAGTTACATTTTCCAAACCACTTTCTATTAATGCTAAATACTTAAAATCAGTAGGAACTCCTTCGTCGATAAGAATTTTTTCAATTTGAGGAAAATATTTATTAGCCCGTTTGATCAAGAGAATAGTATTGGACTGCCAGTAGGTATTTACAAGGAATTCTTTATCCATTCTTTCAATCAAATCATCTTCATCTAGGGTGATTTCCTCACCAGCAAAAGAAACTTTTTTTGGTATTGAAATAGGATATATATGATAATTTGATTCGTTACCGTTAGTTAAAAATCTAGTTTTCGAGATTCCAAATGAAATAAAGATTACAAAAGTCAAAATAACTAATAACGAAAAATTATTTAATAATTTTATTTTTTTAAAAAACTCTTTCTCCATAATANAACTTTTAAAAATATGCTTATNTATAAGTATTTAAAGTTAATTTATTAACAACTAATATCACTATATTTGCAAGCAAAAATCAAAAAAAATTAAAAGGGTTATTCTTCTTTTTACATTGCTGTTTATAGAATTATCTATCGGACAAACTGCTAACGCAATCTTTATAGATTCTGACATAAATGTTGACGGTATAGCTGATGAATCTGAATGGGATAAAGCAAAATTCAATTCTGAATTTTGGCAGTATTTCCCCCTTGATTCAATTAAAGCTCCAGATCAAACAAAATTTAAAATTTTGTATAATAATGAAAATTTATATGTTCTGATTGTATCAGATTTTCAAGATAATCGATACGTTGTTTCATCTCTTAAGAGAGATTGGAGCTCAAGAAATAATGATTCAATGACTCTTGTGCTGGATACATTTAATGATGCTACCAATGCATTTCTTTTTGGTATTTCGGCTGAGGGTGTAAGAAGGGAAGGCTTAATTTCTAATGGAGGAAACAGTTCAAATAGGGGTAGAGATTTCAGTTTTTCTTGGGACGTAAAATGGGAAGGTGAAGTATCGACAAATAAAAATATTTTAATAGCCGAATTAAAGATTCCACTTTCAAGTCTAAGGTATGATGATAAATCAGCAAAATGGAGAATAAATATTTACAAGACTGACATTGGAAAAAATATGGTTTCTAGTTGGGCGAAAATACCAAGAAACTTAAGTCGAGCAAGTCTTGCTTTCATGGGAAATCTAAATTTTGAAAAACCGCTTGGAAAATCAAAAGCACCAATTTTTTTAATTCCTTATACCAGTGGATTAACTGGGAATGACTTTGAAGACCAAAAAGGAATTTCCTCTTTTGGCCTTGGGGGAGATGCAAAATTAAGCATAGGAAGTGGAATGGTTCTAGATCTTACCTATAATCCAGATTTTTCTCAAGTAGAGGTTGATGACCAGATCATTAATTTAACACGATTTGAGGTCCGTCTTCCAGAGAAAAGACAATTTTTTCTTCAAAACAGTGACCTTTTTTCAAGTTTTGGGAATAGCTATTCAGCACAACCTTTTTTTTCAAGAAGAATTGGAGTTGCAAAAGACTTGGATGGAAATACGATTCAGAATAAAATAATAGTAGGTGCAAGATTAAGTGGTAAAATAAATAAGAACCTTAGACTTGGATTTTTAAATATGATTACTGATAGTGACCCTGAAAATGAAATCTCTTCAAACAACAACACAGTAGTTGCGTTGCAACAGAAAATGTTTTCTAGATCATTCTTAGGTCTTATATTTATTAATAGAGAGAAATTAGAGGAAGATGAAATTGAAAATGATCAAGCTGAATTCAATCGCGTTTTAGGAATTGACTATAATTTACAATCCAAAGACAGTAAATGGGTTGGTAAAATTTGGTATCATAAGTCATATGAATCAAAAAATGTTAAAAATAATTTTTCTAACGGTCTATGGTTAAATTATAATTCAAGAAAAAATAATTTATTTTTAAGTAGTAGACAAATTAGTGATGAGTTTAGCTCAGATCTTGGTTTTATAAGGAGAACTGGCATAAAATCTCATTTTATTAAATATGGCCATCGTCTTTGGATTGATTCAAAAAGAATAAGATCAATTGAGTTGAGTCAACAACTTTATTTCGTTGATACCCCAAATTTATCAAATTTAATTACTGATAGAAATTATGAAACTCAAGGCGTGATTTCGTTTACTAATCAATCAAAATTTGAATTAACTTATAATAGACGATATACATTTTTATTAGATGATTTTGATCCTGTTGGTGGTGAAAACAGTATTCCTCTTCCTTCAAATAATGGCTTTTTCTACAATGATTTCGAGATGCAGTTCAGTTCAAATTACACGAAAAATTATTATTTTAATTTTCAAACAACTATAGGTCAATTTTACAGTGGTAACAGAGTTTCATTTAACACTGAGCTTTCCTATCGTATACAACCTAAATTTAGCGGAAGTATTAAATTCAGATACGATGACATATATTTTCCCTCAATATATACTTACGGTAAATTATTTTTAATAGGACCAAAATTAGAGTATACATTTAATAAAAAACTTTTTTGGAACACTTTTGTTCAATATAGTTCAAAATCTGATAACCTTGGGATAAATTCGAGGTTACAGTGGAGGTTTGCGCCTTTATCAGATTTATATTTAGTTTACAACGATAATTACTTTACTTATGATAATTTAGTACCAAGAGTTAGAAGTCTAACTTTTAAATTAACTTATTGGCTAAATATATAATTATGAAGGGATATATAAAATGTTTATTAATTCTAACTTTTGTAAGTTGTACAAACGACATAGGTGAAAATCTTACTATTTCTGGGAGTATAAAAGGATTGAGGAAAGGTAAATTGTATTTGCAAAAATTTACTAACGACACTATACTAGTTAATATTGACTCATTAGAAGTTGAAGGTTTAGAAAATTTTGAATTCAATGACAGCTTGGGTGAAGCACAGTTTTACTATCTAGCATTAAAAAAAGATGAGTCTGACACTGCTATACAAAAGATTCCATTTTTTGCAGAAAAAGGCGACATAAAAATTAATACAAGATTAAATACATTTTTAAGTAGTGCGAAAGTTGATGGGTCAGAAAATCAAATACTTTGGGATGAATATTTGATGGTTATGAGGAAATTTAACAATCAGAATATAGAATTAGTCAAAGATTATTTAGAGAAAAAAGGTGAATTTGATTCTAAAAAAAGGGATGAGTTATTTGAAAAAAAGAATAGTTTGATAAACCGAAAAAAAGCACTTTTTTCTTTAAATTTTGCTATGAATAATTCAGATAAAGAAATATCTGCTTACATAGGACTCTATGAGCTAAATAACATATCAAAAAAATATTTAGATAGTCTATATTCCAAATTAAATAACGAAATTAAGTATTCTTTTTATGGAAAAAAACTTAAAAAGAAGCTAGAAAGTTTCATTTAGAATTCGATTCCAGAAAAGAGTCAATTTAAGGTTTCAATATAACCCTTAACTCTTTTGAAGATAATTTTAAACCACTCAGTATAAATATCTGGATTTTTGTCTAAGTCTTGTTCCAAAAAAGGTAATTCAACCCATTTCCAATCTTCAACTTCATTAATGTTGATATTTGGGCTGAAATCAGTAAATCCTACTAAAACATGATCAAACTCATGTTCAATTAGTCCATTTTTTANNTTAGCCTTNTATATAAAGCTGAATGTTTCNTTTAANTNGACATTCAAACCCATTTCTTCATTAAGACGTCTTTTAGCAGCATCTATTGTTNTTTCTCCATCTCTTTGATGACTACAGCATGTNTTAGTCCATAATCCTGGAGAATGNTACTTTTGACTAGATCTTTTTTGCATNAGTAGCATTCTAGANGAATTAAAAATGAAAATTGAAAATGCTCTATGCAAAACACCNTTTCTGTGAGCCTCCAATTTGGGCATGAGCCCTANTTGAACATCCTTTTTATCAACTAAAACAACTTTCTCTNTGTCCATATNNCAAAACTACAAACTATTGAAATAANTNTTAAAAAGATATGAAGTTAAAATTTTAAATTNANAANTNNATANANTAATAANGGCCAGGAATCANTTCCTAGCCNTTATAAATTNATAATTAAACAATTAAGTTACTTAGCAGTAAATTCAACTCTCCTNCTATTAGCACGACCTACAGAAGTAGAATTATCTCCTTTTGGTCTTGTCTCACCAAATGCTTCAACTTCAAGTCGAGAAGAATCAATACCTAACTCAACTAATTTGGNCTTAACAGCTTCAGCTCTTTTTCTCGAGAGTGTCATATTATANGNAGAACNNCCATCTTCTGATGCGTGTCCTTGTATCANNACNACACCTTTAGGATTTNCCATCANNATNACTTTNACTTGTTCAACTGCGTTCATAACTTTTGATCCCATTAACTTNAATCCGTCAGCAGGGAATAAAATATTAATTCCTGCTGTATTCAAAGCATTTAAGACCTCATTATNCACTNTTGGACAACCATTATCNNCCTNTCCNGCTTCATTAGGACATTCATCATCCTTNTCAGCTACTCCATCGCCATCTGANTCAGGCCAAGGGCAACCACTNTTATCNGTTTCACCAGCTTGATCAGGACATTCGTCGTCTTTGTCAGCTACTCCATCACCATCGGAATCCGGACAACCATTTAAATCCCCTGCAACATCAGGACATTCGTCATCTTTATCTAGAACACCATCTCCGTCTGTATCAGGACATCCGTTATTTTCAGCTGGACCAGCCTCTTCAGGACAATCATCTTCTCCNTCTTGAATTCCGTCTCCATCTGTATCTGGACANCCTTCAAATTCTTTTAAACCAGGTACGTCAGGACATTTNTCTTTTTTGTCACTAACACCATCTTTATCACTATCACCACTTCCAAATCCNTAGCTAACACCAAGAGANACNAAACTATAACTAACTTCNGGATTTTCATTTATTTTTGCNANTTGNANTTCAGCAAAAGCACCAAANTTTTCNCCTAAGGCTAAATCAAANCCTACAGCNCCAAAATTTGANTANTCTGTANATTTTGAAAANCTATCNGTNCCATCNTTCAAAGANGTAGTTCCNTAAACNCCAGCTTTNAGATAAGGACTAAATTTCTTATCAGTTGAAAATCCATATTTTAAACCAACATGGGTACTGTAAAAGTCAAAATTTGATCCACCAGCAGCATCATTTTTTATTGTACCAAGAGATAATTGTCCACCAACTGACAATCCTCCAATTATTCTTCTATAAAGCATTAATGAGGGTGCTCCTATAGAACCACTTAAATCATCTTTAGATATAGTTGATCCTCTAGTTACAATGTTATCAGAAATAGATGGCATAGTTACACCAAGACTTATTTTCCAAGGATTAGAGGCATTTTGTGCAAAAGCTCCTGTTGTAGATAGGAGTATAATAGCAATGAGTATTTTATGTAATTTCATATTTTAAAATTTGTTAACAAACGTAGTTTCGTTTTGGAAACGATTATCGTACTCGAAACTATCGCAAATATACAATATTTGCAATATTTCTCAAAATGATTTCCATTAATTGAGTATCATAGACAGTTTGTTATTATTTATGAATGAGTACTTTATAAATATTGACATTTAATTTTGTAATAATAAATATGAGTTTTGAATTGAACTAAGTGACCCAGGGAGGATTCGAACCCCCAACCCTCAGAGCCGAAATCTGATATTCTATCCAGTTGAACTACTGGGCCTTAAAACAAAAAAATATAATTTATTAAAATATATGCTTTAATTTAATCTGAGAGTTTTTGTTTTACAATATTTGATACTGTTTTACCATCGGCTCTACCCTCAATCTTCTTAACAACTATACCAATAACTTTGCCCATATCCTTTAGTCCGATTGATTTTGATTCTTTAATTACTTTTGAAACTATAGCTTCTATTTCTTGATTTGTTAATTGTTCAGGTAAAAAGGTAGATATGAAATCTGCTTGAGCGCCTTCTATTTCAGCTAGATCATGTCGATTTTGGTCAATATAAATTTTTGCACTTTCTCTTCTCTGCTTAACAAGCTTTTGAAGAATTTTTATTTCATCTTCCTTAGTAATAGAATTATTTGAAGAGATGGAGATTTGATGAAGAGTTAATGAAGTCTTAATAGCTCTTAAAGATTCTAATCTTGATTTATCTTTAATTAGCATAGCCTGTTTTAATTCAATATTGATTTTTTCAATTAGTGACATTTGAAATAAATTTAGTCAACGTTATCGTGCAAAAATGAATTATTCGACCTTAATTGAACTTCATCATTTTTATCTTTATCTAAAGTTAATGGGGACTTTTTATCATTTTCAACATTTTGATCAATATTATATCCAAGTCTTTTGTAGGCAGGCTGCTTATCCATCTCATTTATTCTTTTTATGCTATTTTGAAATGAATAATTAAATTTTTTAAGTTCTTCTTTAGAGGAACTATTTGAATTTTTAATTGTTTCCTCAATTGAGTTATCAAATGGAGTTTCATTTTTAATTTCAACCTCAATATTTTCTCCATTTGATGAGTCATCGCCATTGATATTCTTAATCTTTATATTTAAATCATCTTCAACATTTTTTTCCAGTTCAGATTCCTTTCCAGTCATTTCCAGTTCAGATTCCTCTACAGTCATTTCTAGTTCAGATTCCTCTACAGTCATTTCTAGTTCAGATTCCTTACCATTCATTTCTAGTTTAGATTCCTCTACAGTCACTTCCAGTTCAGATTCCTTACCAGCCATTTCTAGTTCAGATTCCTCTACAGTCATTTCTAGTTTAGAATTTTCATCGATATTTTTATTACCTAGTTCCGGAGTGTTTGGCATTTTAATGTCCATAGATTTAGGGCTATTTGCTTCNATTTTTTTTGAATCATTAAAATCAAATTCNATTTGNGANGAGTCAAAATCATTTATNTCCNGGAAATCAAAAATTTCNGTTGTATCAATATATTCTTCATTATCGTAATTATTTTCATTTTCATTATCTATTTTATCTGAATTGTAACAAACCTGAGTTGATGTCGTTTCGATATCTCTTATGTTTTGATTTGTTTGTATTAATTCTTTATTTAAATAATCATCTTGACTTTCAAAACTTTTTTCATCATTAGAAGGTGTGATTTTGGAATACTTGTATTTTTGACTTTCAACTGAGTCTTTTTTATCAGTTAAATCCTGTACAAATGACTGTTCCTCCTCAAGAGTGTGAATTATCTTTTTGGCTTCAGTATTTACAATTTCATGTTGTTGGTCAGAATTGAATCCGGTTGCAATGATAGTTACTGAAATCCCTTGTTTAAGATTTTTGTCTTCACCAATACCCATAATGATATTCGTATTATTTCCAGCCTGCGATTGGATAAGATCATTTATTTCTCCAATTTCATCTATAGTGATTTCATCTTCTCCAGATACTATTAATAATAAAACATTTTTACAACCTTCAATCTTATTGTCATTTAGTAGAGGGGAATCTAATGCTTTTACCACAGACTCCTCAGCCCTATTAGATCCCTCAGCAACTGCTGAACCCATTATGGCTGTTCCACTGTTACTTAAAACTGTTTTGGCATCCTTCAAATCAATATTCTGTCTGTAATGATGAGTAATTACTTCCGCTATTCCTCTTGCAGCAGTTGCTAGTACCTCGTCAGCTTTTGCAAAACCTGCCTTAAAGCCTAAATTACCATAAACTTGTCTCAATTTATTGTTATTAATAACTATCAAAGAATCAACATTATCTCTTAAAATCTCTATTCCAATTTGAGCTTGTTCAGACCTCATTCTCCCTTCAAACTGAAATGGGATGGTCACAATACCTACAGTCAAAATATCAAGTTGTTTTGACATCTGAGCAATTATTGGAGCTGCACCAGTGCCGGTTCCTCCTCCCATTCCAGCAGTAATAAAGACCATTTTAGTTTGATTACTTAAAAGTAGTTTGATTTCTTCCTCACTTTCTTTAGCAGCTAAGCTACCAATTTCAGGGTTTGCTCCTGCCCCTAGTCCTTCAGTTAGAGAAACTCCTAACTGAATTTTAATTGGTACTGGGCTTTTTTCTAAAGCCTGAGAATCAGTATTACAGACAACAAAATCTACACCTGAAATTCCTTGTCTAAACATGTAATTTATCGCATTTCCTCCACCTCCACCAACTCCAATAACTTTAATCACATTACTCCTGTTTTTTGGTAAATCAAAATTAAATCCTTCAACTATATTTTCTTTAGATTCTTTCATATTTATGAATTTATGCTTTGTCAAGAAACTCCTTGAACTTTTCAGTCCATCTCTCAAAAATAGTACTCCTTTTTACATTCTCAGGATTAGATAAATCTTTAATAGATGTTTCTTGATTATCTTCTAAGGAATCGTTATCCACAGCTAGTTGATTAGTGTCAAGGTTTTCTTTAAGCGCCGTCATTAAAAGTCCAACCGCCGTAGAAAAAACAGGGCTTGTTTGATTATCTTCAGAATCTCCTGCCAGATGTTCATTTGGATAACCTATTCTTGTATCCATTCCGGTTATGTACTCTACTAGTTGCTTTAAATGCTTAAGTTGGCTTCCTCCACCAGTAATTACAATTCCAGCAATTAGTTTTTTCTTTTGTTCGTCATGACCATAATTTTTGATTTCTAAAAACACCTGTTCAACTATTTCAACAATCCTTGCATTTATAATCTTAGAAAGTGTTTTCAAGGAAATCTCTTTTGGTTCATGACCTCGTAGTCCCGGGATAGAAACAATTTCCGTCTCTTTATTTTCTCCTGGCCAAGCTGAACCAAATTTAATTTTTAGTAACTCAGCTTGTTTTTGGATTATTGAACAACCTTCTTTTATATCGTCAGTTATAACATTTCCCCCAAAAGGAATTACAGATGTGTGTCTAATTATTCCATCTTTAAAAATTGCAAGGTCAGTAGTTCCTCCTCCTATATCAACTAAGGCAACTCCTGCTTCTTTTTCTTCTTCACTTAAAACTGCATCTGACGAAGCGATTGGTTCCAAAGTAATTCTTTCCATATTTAAATCAGCACTTTTTATACATCTTCCTATATTTTTTATTGAAGAAACTTGTCCAACAACGACATGAAAATTTGCCTCCAAACGCCCTCCATACATTCCAATTGGTTCCTTAATTTCTGCCTGTCCGTCTACCTTGAATTCTTGAGGTAAAACATGGATTATCTCTTCACCTGGAAGCATAACAAGTTTGTAGACTTGATTAATTAATTTTTCTACATCATTTTCGTCAATGACTTCTTCTGGGTTTTTTCTTGTTATATAATCGCTGTGCTGAATGCTTCTTATGTGTTGACCAGCAATGCCAACAACTACATTTTTAATTTCTGCTGAGGATTTTAATTCTGCTTCACTTACTGCCTCTTGAATTGANTGAATTGTTTGTGTTATATTATTAACTACTCCTCTATGAACACCNAGACTCTTAGATTTTCCAATTCCTATAATTTCAACCTTATTAAATTTATTTTTTTGACCTACCATCGCAACAATTTTTGTAGTTCCAATATCTAAACCAACAGCAAATTTTTTATTTTCCATTTTGCTCATAATCTAAAACTATTTGTTTATCAAATGTTAAATTAACTTTGTCTATTTTCAAAAAATCATTAGTTTCTAAATAACTATATAAGTATTTAAGTTTTTTTACCTTTTGTTCGTATTTTGTATTTTTTCCCCATATAACTTTAAATGGGAAAGAACGAAGGCCGAGAATATAACCATTGTTTGAACTTCTTAAATCTATCATTTCAACTTTAATGAGTGAATCGTTTCTAATTAATTTTATAAATTTTACTAAATCCATTAAATTTTCATCTGGTTGACCATAAAAAATAGGTACTCTTGCGGAATACTTTTTAGATAGAGGTACTTTGTATCCAGAATTATCAATATAAAATTCTTTATCATTATTATGTATTCTAATGATGGGAGTTCTTTCCTCTAATTTGACATTTAAAATACCTTGTGGAGTCTTAAATAAATTAGCTTCGGCTATCATTGGATTAGATAAAAGTAAGTCTTCAAGTTCTTTCAAATCTACCATAGATTCTTTTAAGTAAAACGTAGTGTCCTGCCTTTGTATTAACAATTTATTAACCATTTGTGANTCTAAAAACTTAGACTTTTCATCCTTGAAATTTATATTTACTCTAAGAATTTCTTTTTTGGAATTTCTTTTTTGGGAAAAAAATATCAGAAACACAAATATTATTAAAATTGAAAAAAAATAAATCATACTATATCTCATAATCATTTTAATTTTTTCTTTATTTGTTCAATTTCCATCCCGATATCACCTGCACCCAAAATAACTTTTACTTTTTCTGGCGAGTTATTTATAACTGAAAGCAATTTTTTCTTTGTAACTAATTCAACTACATTTTTTGACTTAATTTTTCTCTGCAACACAGAAGATTCGATTCCTTCAATAGGTATTTCTCTTGCAGGATAAATTGGTAATAATATGACTCGATTGAATTGACTTAAAGCTTCTGCAAACTCATTCATAAAATCTCTTGTCCTTGAATATAGATGGGGTTGAAATATTACACATTTTTTTTCATACGGGAAAAGATCTTTTAATGCATTCCAAACGGCAATTATTTCATTTGGATGATGTGCATAATCGTCAATTACTATATGCTTTTTAGAATTTACGATGACTTGAAACCTTCTTTTTATACCCTTAAAAGTTGAAAGTGCTTTACATAATTCTTTTTCATTTATCCCAACTTGACTTGAGATTGCAAATGCTCCTATTGCATTTAACAAGTTATGAAGCCCCATTTGACTAAAAAAAACTGATTTATAGGTATTTGATGGTGTATTCAAATCAAAAAAATAACCTTTTTTTGAAAAATTTATATTAGATGCTGAATAATCAGCTTTCTTATTTAAACTATATGTTATTCCATTTATTCCTAAATCCTTGCTTACTAAAACTTTATTAGTAATTTTTTTAAGAAATTTATCAAAGGACTTTTTTACTTCCTCAAAGTTCCCATAAACATCCAAGTGATCAGAATCTATTGAAGTGATAAGTCCTATTTTAGGGTTTAGATTCAAAAATGATCTGTCATATTCGTCCGCTTCAACTATCGCATACTTACTACCATTAATTATAATATTAGAGTTAAATTCATTTAAAACACCTCCTACAAAAGCTGTAAAAGATTGTCCTGTTTTGTAAAAAAGATGTGTCACTATTGCAGCTGTTGTAGTTTTACCATGTGTTCCAGCAATAGCAATTGTTTCAAAATTTTTAGTTAAAAAACCTAAAATTTCTGCTCTTTTAAAAATTGGATTTCCTTGATTTTTAAAAAAATTTAGTAGTTTATTTTTTTTTGAAATTGCAGGAGTAAAAATAACAATTACATCTTTTTTCTTAAACAATGAAGGTACACTTTTTAAATCTTCCTTATAATTAATTTTTACTCCACTTTTTTCTAGATTTTTTGTTATTTCGGTTTTTGTTAAATCATATCCCCCAACTATAAAATTATTAGTTATTAAATATTTAGCAATTGATGACATGCCAATGCCTCCTATTCCAATAAAATAATAGGTGCCTCCTTTATCCATTTGACAAAATGTTATTTATTTGTAACACTATTTCTTTAGTTGCATTAGGTCTAGCGAGTTTATAAATAGCTTTTGAAAGTTGCCTTCTGATTTCTTTAGATTCGAGAAGTTTTTGAAGATGCTTTAAAAACTCTTTATTAATTTTTTTTTCTTCAATCATAATAGCAGCTTTTCTATCTAGAAGATATTTTGCGTTATAAAACTGATGATTTTCTGACACATTAGGAGAGGGGACTAAAATCGATGGTTTTCCAACTATACAAAGTTCAGAAATTGTTAAAGCCCCAGCTCTTGAAATGACAATATCACACTCATTATAGAAACTATCAATTTGTTCCAAAAAGGGGTATATTTTAACAAACTTATTTTCAAATGCCTTGTATCTTTCGTAATAATTTGTACCACATTGCCATATCACCTTGATCTTATTTTTTTTAAAAAAAAATATGTTGTTGGAGATAATTTCATTTATTTTTTCGGAGCCTAAACTGCCTCCCAATACAAGGATATTTAAACTAAACTTACTTAAAGAACTGTTTTTTTTATTTTTTTTTATTTCCAATTTAGATTTAATCAAAGAACTTCTAACAGGGTTACCAGTTAAAATAATTTTTTTTTGAGGAAAAAACCTTTCCATATTTTCGAAGGCTACAGATATGGCTGTTGCAAAGCGAGAGAGTATTTTATTACTAATCCCTGGTAAATAATTTTGTTCTTGAATAACAATTTTTGTTTTGAAAATTGAACCAACAATTAATATTGGAAGACTTGCATATCCGCCGGTTCCAATCATAATATTTGGTCTAAATTCGATCCATATTAAAAGTGCTTGAAAAAAACTTACGAATATCTTTAATGGAAGAAAAAAATTCTTCCACCACTTTTTTCTGTTTAGACCTGAAATCCACAATCCTTTAATTGTAAAACCTGCTTTTGGGACTTTCTTCATTTCCATGTTTCCAAATGCACCAACAAATAAAATTTGGTTTAAAGAATTATTTTTTTTTAAATAACTGCCAATAGCAATACCTGGAAATATATGTCCTCCAGTACCCCCGCCAGATATTATTATTCTGTTATTCTTCACTGATTATTATTAATGGATTTGAAACTTTTTTATTCTGGTTTACTTTACCTTCATTAAATCTTTCCTCACTGACACTTAAAATTATACCAAAAGCTATACATGTTACCCAAGCTGCAGATCCACCACTACTTAGTAAAGGGAGGGTTTGCCCTGTAACAGGAAAAATATTGAGTGCAACACCAATATTGATAAATGCTTGAATAATAATTGGTAAACCAGCTGCAATAATCAATAGCTTAGCATAAACAGAACTTGCATGATGAAGAATCACTGTTATCCTAAAGAGAATTAACAAATAAATTAATATTACCATTATTCCTCCTAATAGTCCAAATTCTTCAACAATTATAGCATAGATAAAGTCTGAACTGCTTTGAGGTAAAAAGTTTTTCATTACACTTTTGCCAACTCCCAAACCCGTTATACCTCCTGTTGCGATTGCAATTTTTGCTCTTTGGACTTGATAATTACCATCTTTACTTAATGNGGGGTTGAAATAATTTTCAACTCTATTTATCCATGTATCCAATCTGTCCGGAGCTTTTTCTGGATATTGGATTGCTAAAAAAATAAATGTTGTTAATAGTAANAAACNANNTAANAAAATATTCAATAAATATTTCANNGGATAGCAACCGTAAATTAAAATTAAAAAAACAGTAAATAAAAAAATCAACGCTGTAGATAAATTAGTAGGAAAAACTAATGTGAAAACCAAAAAAACAGGTACCCACAAAGGGAACAATGTTTTTTTAAATTCATTTTTTTTTTCTTTAATTTTATCCAGATAGTAAGCTATATAAATCATCATAATTAGAGATGCTAAAGAGGATGTTTGAAAACTAATACCTATTAGTGGAATTTTAATCCACCTACTTGCATTTACCCCATCAATCATTTTACCCTGAGATATTGTGTAAAACAACATTAAAATTACAACCGGCAAAAGTAAAATTGATATACCCTTAAAATAGTGAAAAGGAACTTTATGAACGCTCAGAATTAAAAGAAACCCCGTAATTAAAATGAATGTATGTTTTAGTAAGTACTGCCAGGGTGATCCAGTTCCAATAACATAACTNAAGTTGGAACTGGCACTAAAGATTGGAAAAAAAGAAAAAAGAGCNAGCAGCGCTAAGAGTCCCCACAAAACTTTATCACCTTGAAGTAATTTTCTTTCCATAATTAAAGGTTCCTAACTGCTTCTTTGAATTGGTTTCCACGATCTTCAAAATTTTTGAAAAGATCAAAACTTGCACACGCAGGCGATAATAAAACGTAATCTTTTTTATTTGCTAGATTATGAGCAACTTTTACTGCCTCAGACATAGATTGAGTTTCTACTATAACATCGACAACAGGAGAAAAAGATTCAATAATTTTTTCATTGTCTAATCCGATGCAAATGATAGATTTTACCTTTTCTCTTACTAAGGGTAGTAATTCAATGTAGTTGTTACCTTTATCAATTCCACCAACTATCCACACTGTTTGACCCTCCATGCTTTCAAGAGCATAATAAGTTGCATTAACATTCGTGGCTTTTGAGTCGTTTATATAAGTTATATTTTGAATTTTTAAAACCTCTTCAAGTCTATGTTCTACATTTGAAAAACTAATCAAACTATCTCTTATGCATTTATTTGAGACTTTTAATAGTCTGGCTACTGAAACAGCCGCCATTGCATTTAATAAATTATGTCTCCCTTTTAGGGAAAAATTTAAAGTATCATACATTTTTATGTTTTTTTTTTCTTTAACAATTATTAATTTTTTTTTAACCGTGGTAACTAAATCTCCTTTTGGGGGATTAAATCCGTAAGGAAACTGAGTTACATTTTGGGCATACCTTTTAACAGCTTTTCTCAAAACCTTGTCATCGGAATTGAAAATTAAAAATTGATTTGTGCTTTGATTGAGTGTAATATTTAGTTTTGATTTTATATATTCATCAAAATCATAATTATATCTGTCTAAATGGTCTGGAGTAATACTCGTAATAACAGAAATGTCAGGCGAAAAATTTAAAATATTATCTAACTGGAAGCTGCTAAGTTCTAGTACATAAATTTGATAATTTTGTTCCGCGATAGATCCTGAAAAACTTCTACCAATATTTCCTGCTAAAGCAACATTAAACCCAGATTTTTTTAAAATATGGTAAATCATTGTTGCCGTTGTAGTTTTACCATTACTGCCTGTTACTCCTATGATTTTTGAATCAGTTTGAGAAAAACCAAACTCAATCTCGGATATGATGTCATTTCTATTCTTTTTAATTTCAACTATTAAATCTGATTTTTGATCAATCCCTGGACTTTTAATTATTTTTTCAGCTTTGATAATTTTATCTATCGAGTGATGATTTTCTTCATAATCAATTGAAAGTTTTTTAAATAATGACTTTGTTTGTTTTGGAATTTTTTTCAAATCCGAAACAAAAACCTTATATCCTGCTTTTTTTGCAAGAATTGCTGCACCTTTTCCACTTTCTCCTGACCCTAATATTGCGATTAACCCTTTCATCTGATTTTTAAAGTTAAAATTGCAAGGACGCTCAATAAAACTCCAATTATCAAGAACCTATTTGTAATTTTACTTTCGTGAATCCCTTTTTTTTGATAATGATGATGGATTGGAGACATTAAAAAAATTCTCTCACCCACTCCTTTTTTCCTTCTTGTATACTTGAAGTAGAAAACTTGAATTAAAACAGATAAAACTTCTATTAGATAAATTCCACAAATGATTGGAAGTAGTAATTCTTTTCTAACCATAATTGCAATAACTGAAATTAATGCGCCAACAGTCAAACTTCCTGTGTCACCCATAAAAACGTTGGCTGGGTAAGTGTTGAACCATAGGAAACCAATCAATCCTCCAGTAAATGATGCAATAAAAACAGTGATTTCCCCGACATTAGGTATATACATGATATTTAAATAATCTGAAAAAATTATATTTCCCGAAACCCAAGCAAAAATCCCAAGTGTAATGGCCATAATTGCTGAACTCCCAGCAGCTAAACCGTCAATACCATCAGTTAAATTTGCGCCATTTGAGACCGCAGTTACTATAAAAATTACCATTGGAATAAAAATTATCCATGTCATTGATTTTGGAATTGAAGACCATTCAATAAGATAATAGTAGTCAAACTCATTATCCTTGACTAATGGAATTGTAGTTTTTGTAGATTTCTCCTCTTGGTAAAAAGTTTTATTTTGAAATTTTGAACTTTTCGAGAATTCTGATATTTTTTGTTTTATTGTTATATCAGGATGGAAATAAATAGTCAAGCTGATAACGATTCCTAACATAATCTGCCCAATAACTTTAAAACCTCCTTTTAAACCCTTTTTATTGTTTTTGAATATTTTTATATAATCGTCAATAAAACCAATAATACCCATCCATAGGGTCGTGAATAATAATAAAATTATATATATGTTGTTAAACTTTGATAACAGGATTACAGGCACTATAGTTCCAATTATTATTATGATTCCACCCATAGTTGGTGTGCCATTTTTTTTTGATTCATCGCTTATGCCCAGTATTCTTACTTTTTCACCAATCTTATTTATTGTTAAGATTTTAATAATTTTCCTTCCAAAAAAAATTGAAATAATTAATGAAAAAATTAAAGCGAATGCTGCTCTAAATGAGATATATTGGAAGAGTCCTGCTCCAGGTAACTGGTAATTATGTTCAAGAAAATTGAATAAATAATAAAGCATAATATTTATCTTAATGATTCTTTTACAATTTTTATATCATCAAAGGGAATTTTCTCTCCTTGGATTTCTTGATAGGTCTCATGACCCTTGCCAACAACCAACAGAATATCACCAGAATTAAGCTGTGAACATCCTCTTTCGATTGCTTCACGCCTATTAATTATTTTTGATATTTTTTTGATATTGTTGGGTTCAATTCCCAATAACATGTCATTAATTATTTTTTCAGGTTTTTCATACCTTGGATTATCGGAGGTGAAAATAACTTTATCACAACCATTCAAAACTATTTNGCCCATTTTTGACCTCTTACCTAAGTCCCTATTGCCACCACATCCAATTATAGTGGTAAATAATTCGTTTTTTGTTCTTATTTGGCTAATTGTATCAATGACATTTTTTAGACTATTTGGAGTGTGAGCATAATCAATAATTACAAAAGCATCATTTGGTGTTTTTAAAATTTCAAACCTCCCTTTAATTCCCTTGGTTTGACTCAAAATTTTTAAAATTTCAATTGACTTAATTCCAGCGATATCGGCTACTGAAAAAACTGCTAGAAGATTAGAAGCATTAAATTTTCCTATAAGGGGCGTCCAAAACTCTTTGTTGTTTATTTTCAAAAGCATTCCAGAGAAATCAATTTCTAAAACTTTTGCCATATAATCTGCCAAGTTTTTAATCCCAAAAGTTTTAACTTTTGACAAACAATTTTGAACCATGAATTTTGAATTTTTATCGTCTGCATTTATAATCGCAAAAGAGTCATGTTTTAGGTTATCAAAAAATCTCTTTTTAACATTCCTATAAGAGGCAAAAGATTTATGATAATCTAAATGATCTCTAGTAATATTTGTAAAAACCCCACAATAAAATTTTAGTCCATTTATTCTATCTTGATCTATCCCATGTGAAGAAACTTCCATAAAACAAAACTCAATTTTGTTAAATATCATTTCGTTGAGCACTTCATTTATTTTTTTTGAATCTGGAGTAGTGTGTTGATTTTCAAAAATATTCCCAGCATATTGTATATTGATAGTAGAAATTAATCCTGAATTTAATCCTGCTTTATTGAATAGATTGAAAAGAGTAGTCGCGACTGTTGTTTTACCGTTGGTCCCAGTAACTCCCACTAATTTTAATTTTTTTGATGGATTGTCGTAAAAGTTTGATGCAACTATTGATAATGCTTTCCTAGTATTTGGAGTTTTTATAGTAGTTATTTTTTCTTCCCCAAAACTGTGGTCACTATAAATTATGGCAGAAGCACCATTTTCTATTGCCTTATTAATAAATCTGTGTCCATCAGAATTTTCACCTTTGATAGCAACAAACAATGAACCATCTACAACTTTTCTAGAGTCAAATTCAATTGAGTTAATAATTATACTTGTATCTCCTTTAATGGAATCCAAATCAACGCCGTAGATGATATCCTTTAATATTTTCATGACAGATATAAAATGATTTTTTTATTATAATCTAATTTAGATCCGGATTTAATTGATTGTTTGAATACTTTCCCTTCTCCTTTAAGGACAAATTTTATACCCAATTGCTCTAGAATTACTATTGCGTCCATCGCAGGCATTCCAATTAAATGTGGAATAACAGAGATTTCGCTTTTGTTATTTCCTCTAATTTGTTTTAAGTTTTTATTAGGCCNGTGGTCGCTAGGCTTTACAATTACATTTCTAGGAGTTCTAGAAAATAATTTTTCTGCTATTTCTTTAAAAACTGGAGCCGCAACTTCACCACCATAATAACCAATTTTCTTATCTGGTCTGTTTATAACTACAATACAAGAGTATTCCGGTTTTTCATATGGGAAATAACCAACAAAACTCGAAACATATTGTATCTCATCTGAAGTATAGTCAATTTGACAAGTACCTGTCTTTCCAGCCATTTTCAAATTACTACTTTTAATTTTGTTTGCAGTTCCCCACGTCTTATCTATAACATTGAACATCATTTTTTGAACTTTAACTAATGTTGGATAAGAACAAACGGAAGGATTTAAGATTTCTTTTTCATATTTTTTAATGAATGATGATCCAGAGTTTTTAATTTTATATATAAAACGAGGTTTGACTATTTCTCCTCCATTGGCAATACCGTTATAAAATGAAAGGATTTGTAGAGGTGTTAGTTTAACTCCATATCCAAATGCCATCCATGGCAATGAAATTCCACTCCAATTTTTGTCTCCAGGGTAAGGTATCATTGGCATACCTTCTCCTTTTATACTTAAGCCTAATTGATTGCTTAGTCCCATATTATATAGTCTATCAACAAATTTTTTTGGGTTACTTTTATAATTTTCATAAACCATTTTTACTATTCCTGTATTAGAAGAGACTTCAAATGCTTTAGCAGGAGTTAATTTTCCATAACCTCCTTTTTTTGAATCACGAACTTTGTATTTATCATAAAAGATAATTTCACCATTTTTTGTATCAATCAACTTTTTACTTACTTGATCATCATTTTCTAATGTGGCTATTACTGACATCAATTTAAACGTAGAACCGGGTTCCTGTGACTCAGCCACTGCATAATTGAATTTTTCATAATATTTACCGTTTTTGGTTTTAGAAAGATTAACAATAGATTTTATTTCCCCTGAATTTGTTTTCATAACAACAGCACAACCGTGGTCAGCCTTGTATTTTTCTAACTGTCGCAAAAGTGCATGATGGGTTATATCTTGAATATTTGTGTTTATAGTTGAATAAACGTCGTATCCCTCTGTAGGCTCTATTTCGTTGTTGTCATTAATAGGCTTCCATTGCCCATTAGCTATTTTTTGTTTCAATCTTTGTCCACTTTGACCCTTTAAAAAATGGCTAAAAGCACCTTCCATACCAACTCTTATATAATGACCAGAAGGGTCCTTTTTTTCATAACCGATTGTTCTTTCACAAATTTTACCCATTGGGTTTTCTCTTACCTCTTTTGATTCGGCAATTAATCCTCCTTTTAGGGAGGAAAGATTAAAGAGGGGTAGTTTTTTAATTTGTTTGTACTGGGAATAACTTAAATCTCTTGAGATTAAAAGATACCTGTTTCCATCTTTTCTAGCTCTTTTTAAAATGTCTAAGTAATAATTAAATTTTTTACCTAAAATCTTGGAAAGTCCTTTTGAAAGATTTAATATATTTTTTTGAAAATTTTGTTCTGATGGAACTTTGGAATCCCATCTGATTTCATAGCGTGGTGTTGTCGTTGCAAGTAAACTATTATCATCCGAATATATGTTACCTCTGCTAGGTTCTAAAATAAAATTTTTAATTGTATTATTCTCAGATATTTTCCTGTAGTAATCACCTTCTTCTATTTGTATATATAATAATTTACCAATTAAAATAAGTGCAAAAAAAACGATAAAAGTTAANGATATATAGTATCTGAACATTATTTTTCTTTCNATAGANTCCATTATTTCCTTAATTTTAATCTTAAAGGTTGTTCTTTAGANGGACCNACTCCAATTTNAAGAAGTCTCTTAGCAACNCTNGTTTCTAATTTTAAAAACATTAATTCAGATTTGTTTTCTACAAATTCACTTTTCACGCGTTTTAACTCATTATTCAAATTCGCAATCTGATAAATTTTTTTATCTGCACTGTGACCACTTGCTATTGAAATCATTGCAAGAGTTGATATAAATAAAATCATCCTCCAGTTTTTCATAGAGTCCTCTTTCAACAAAAAATCAATNTTTAAAAGAGATAAAATATATTTCATATTTTTTCAGCTATTCTCATCTTGGCGCTTCTTGCCCTTTTATTTTTTTTAATTTCATTAATGTCAGGCACAATCAAGCCCCCAATTTTTTTAAATGGCTTTTGAACATTACCAAAAAAATCCCTGTTATCTATATTGTCAAACGAACCATTTCTTATGAAATTTTTTATCAGTCTATCTTCTAAAGAATGATAAGAAATACAAACTATTCTGCCTTTTACTTTTACTAATTCTGATGCTTGTAACAAAAGCTGCTTAATAACTTCCAGTTCATTATTAACTTCTATTCGTATAGATTGGAAAATCTTAGCAAGATTTTTATACTTTGAAAATTTACTTATGTTTTTTTCTAATACTTTAATAAGATCTGTTGTTGATTTTATTGGTTTTGTTTTCCTGTGAGACACAATTTTTTTTGCGATTTCTTTTGCCTTGCTAACTTGACCATATTCTTTAAATATTTTATAGAGTTTTTTCTCTTCATAATTATTAATGACACTCTCAGCTGTTAAATCTGATGCTTTATTCATCCTCATATCCAATGGTCCATGTTTAATTATAGAAAAACCTCTAGATGGAATATCTAGTTGATGTGATGAAACACCAAAATCTGCAATTATTCCATTTACCTTATAAATCTCATTATGATTTAGATGCTTTTTCAAATGCTTAAAATTAGAGTTGATAAAAAAAAATCTTCTATCGTTAATTAAATTTTTCTTTGAGTCAATATCCTGATCAAATGCAAATAANNTCCCTTTTTTAGATAATCTGCNTAAGATCTCATTTGAGTGGCCACCACCACCAAAAGTGACATCAACATATATNCCGTTTGTATCAGTAATNAGTGNNCNTATGGATTTTTCAAGTAANACTGGATTATGGTAATAAAANTTATTCATTNTCNTCTCCCATTACTTCTTCNGCCAAAGAACTNAAATCAACTTTCGCTTCATCAATTATTTCTTCATATAGGTTCTTATCCCATATTTCGAGAATGTTTACAGCAGCACTTAAAACTATGTCCTTTTTGATACATGCATGTTTTATTAAGTCTTTGGGAATTAATAATCTTCCATTTGTGTCTATATCTACCATTTTTACCCCAGCAGTAAATCGACGGATAAAGTCTATATTTTTTTTGTTGAAACGATTCAACTGATCAATTTTATTCATCACAAATTTCCATTGATCAAATGGGTATAAGTCGAGACAATTATTAAATAAACCCCTTTTAATAACAAAACCATTTTCACTGGATAGAGTTATTTGTTTTTTTAAGGCTGAAGGGATTAAAATTCTTCCTTTCACGTCAATTTTACACTCATATGTTCCTATAAAATGGTTCAATTTATTTTTAATCTTTTTATAAATATATAAGATATTTACCACATTTAACCACTTATNACCACAATGTTAATAACTTTTCCCACTCAGTTAAATTTTAAACTTTAAAAAATAAAATAGAAATGAATGCATCGAATTAGTTATATTTGGATGGAGTGTAAATAGAAACTTTATTGAAAAATTACAATTATATAGAAAAGGGCGAGGGACAAGTAATTATTCTTCTACACGGCTTGATGGGAGGGTTAAGCAATTTTAAAGACGTTATAGACTTTTTCTCATCTAAAAATTATANGGTTGTAATTCCAGAATTACCAATTTATACTCTACCCTTGAAGGAAACTAGTGTAACGGTTTTTTCAGATTTTTTAGAAGATTTCGTTAAATTCAAAAAATTTAATAACCCCATTTTACTTGGGAATTCTTTAGGTGGACACATAGGTTTAATTTTTTCAAATAAAAACCCAAATCTTGTAAAATCATTAGTATTAACTGGAAGCTCTGGATTATATGAAAACTCTATGGGTGAAAGTTATCCTAAAAGAGAAAATTATGAATATATTAAAAGAAAAACAGAAGAGGTTTTTTATAACCCTAAGGTTGCAACTAAAGAGATAGTAGATGAAGTTTTTGAGACTGTTAACAATAGAGATAAGCTTGTAAGAACACTCTCAATTGCAAAAAGCGCCATCAGACACAACATGTCTAGCGATTTACCTAATATTGAAACTCCTACNCTATTAATCTGGGGAGAAAACGATTTGGTCACGCCTCCTGAGGTTGCTGTTGAATTTAATTCATTACTTCCTAACTCTGATCTAATATGGATAAAGAAATGTGGTCACGCTCCAATGATGGAACATCCAAAGGAGTTTAACAGAATTTTATTTAATTGGCTTGATAAAAAAAATGATTCTATTTAAATGGATGTATTTAGTTCTGAATTTATAGCAAGTAGTCCAAACGTAAAAAATTGTCCAAATGAATTTATTCCTGAATATGCTTTTATTGGGCGATCAAATGTTGGAAAATCTTCTTTAATTAATTCTATCTGTAAAAAAAAAAAANTAGCAAAAACTTCCNGTAGACCTGGAAAAACCAGACTTATAAATCATTTTAAGATAAATAATAGTTGGTATCTAACTGACTTACCAGGTTATGGTTATTCACGTTTATCTAAGACAGAAAAAAAAAATATTGAAAAATTAATCACAACCTATTTTTTACATAGAAAACAAATCAGATTAATTTTTTTGATTATAGATATTAGACATAAACCCCTTGAGATCGATATAAACTTCATGTCATGGCTTATTGCTAAGGGCATGAGGTTTTGTATAATTTTTTCCAAATGCGATAAGCTTAAAAANGAGAATGTTAACGCCCATGATTACATCTTAAAAATAAAAAATAAACTAAATAAAGAACCAAAATATTTCACCACCTCTTCGAAAAAAAATGAGGGTGTTGAAGAAGTTTTAAAACACATAGAAAGTTTCAATGCTTTATAAGTTTTTATTACTATTTCTGTTTAAGTTCAAATCTTCCTTTATTGACTGAGAAAATTTTTTTATTGCATCTTTAATTTTGATATTTTCAGTTGCCCTATAAAAAGCTTCACCCATTGTTAATAGTGACTGATAAAAAAACTCGTTCATTTCGTCTATGGGCATTTCTTTTGTCCACAAATCTATTGATAATGATTCTCTATTTTTATGATCCCATATTGACAAGAATATTGCTTTAGAAATTTTATTTTTTACTCCGCCATCCGGAGCAGACCAAATTAACTTTTCCGGAATTTTGTTTTCATCTAGTTCGACTAAAATTTTAATATTAGCTTGTTTTTTCTGCACCATTTTTTTTAGGGTTTATAATTAGCTTCTTTGAATATTTCTTCATAAGATAGTTTTAAAATTTCTGAAATTTTTAATGTTGGATTTTTTTTTCTAAATGATCTTAAAATTTGCCAGCCAATCCACTGACCAATCTTCCCAGGGCTTTCGTTGTCAATCTCCAAGTAGAATTTTGAAAATGGAGCTGGAATTATAAATCTATCTATTAAATCATCATCAGTTTTAAAGAGCAACTCATTTTCTATAAAATATTTCCATATATATTCTTCATTTTGCTTTGCCCAATTTATTTGTTCATTAGAATATCCTATTTTTATTTCATCACTTGATAATGGAATAACAAAATCTTTTAATAAAAGGATTTTCCCTTTGTATATGATTCTGTCTAAAAAAAATCTACTGCTAGGTGATTTGATTATTGAACTAGCAATTTTGTCAACCAAAATAGATCCAAATCTATTTTTATCCATATCACTTTTGATGTAATTAGGAATTCCATTATATATCGTGTTTTTTGACCCTAAGAATGTGTCAAGAGAAATTAATACAATTGTGTCTGAAAAAATTACTTTATTTTGGTAATCAACATTGTTTATCAATGTCAAAAATTTAGGAACTTTTATTGAAGGAAAATTATAGATAAGATGCTTGAAAATATTTTCTGCCTCTTTTTCAATGTTACTCAAAGTTGGGAAAATTTTATTTACCTCATTTTGCAACATAATCTGAATAGTATCATTTTTTCTTTTTAACCAAACACTGTCGGAAAATTGACTTGGAAATAAATAATTGTATTTTTTTTTAAAGTTTTGAAATTCCTTATTTTCAATTGACGCGAACTTTAAATCAAATCTATCAAATTTAATTTCCAAAGGAATTTTTTCAATTTCTGAATTGATTTTTTTATTATCCGAGCATCCTAAAAAAATGAATATAAGACAAAATATTTTTAAAATAAGAAATACTAATAACTTGAAATGGTTTAGCATACAATTTGTACTTTAATTTTGATTTGTTAAATTAAAAAAAAAAATTAATGGAAAGCATTAAAAAAGTATCCCAATACATTGAAGATTGGTTAATAACATACATTAAGAAATCGAAAATGAATGGTTTTGTAGTGGGAGTTTCTGGTGGAGTAGATTCAGCTGTTACTTCGTCAATTTGTGCGAGGACAGGATATCCAACTTTGTGTCTAGAAATGGGTATTAATCAAAATGAATCTCAGGTTTCTAGAGCTAGAAAACATATTCAAAGACTAGAGGATAATTATAAAAATGTATCTCATCAATACTTATCTCTTGACAAATTATTCGGTGAGTTTCGTCATATGTTACCCAACAGCAATAACGAAAGCAAGGAAAATCTTGCTCTAGCAAATTCTAGAGCAAGATTGAGAATGACAACTTTGTATTATTTTTCATCAATAAATAACTATTTGGTGGCTGGTACAGGAAATAAAGTTGAAGATTTCGGAATAGGTTTTTACACTAAATANGGTGACGGTGGTGTCGATATAAGTCCAATTGCTGATTTNATGAAATCAGAGGTTTTTGNTTTGGCAAAATATTTANATGTAATNGANGATATACAAAAATCTAAACCAACAGANGGACTATGGGACGATNATAGAACAGATGAAGATCAAATAGGTGCGTCNTACGATGAAATTGAATTTATAATGAAAAANTTNGATGAAAAATCAAANAAAATTTTTACTANTAGACAAGANGAAGTTTACCANCTTTACAAAAATTTAANTANTAAAAATAAGCACAAAATGAATCCNATTCCNGTNTGCAAAATACCAGANAGTTTAAAGGACTCTATTTAGCTTTGATGAAACAATACGTCTTAGTTGGTAATATCCCATTACGTCTTCAAGAACTCTTTTATTGTTTTTCGTTTTAATGTTTTCTTGAAGAGATTCTATTTTTTTGTTAACCAATAATTTTCGCAAACTCAAAATTGTTTCTGTTACCATTACGCTAACATTTTCTGATGGTAATTTTACGTAAATACTTTTTTTATCCCACTTATGTAAAAGGTGCTTCTCGTCCTGCAAAATAATCGAACTTACTACTTCGCTTAATTCTTTCGATAAAGTTGGTACAATTTTTTCAATCGAAATGAATCCATTAATTTGATATTCAGTCATTAAAACGTCAAATAAATCTCTGAATTCTTTATTTGCAAATTCTATTTCATCTTGTTGAAGATCCAAAAAAATTTTTTCATATACCTTAGAATTAACGTATTTGTTTTTTTCAATTATTTCATCGTTTTCCTCTGAAAAAATGAGAATAGATTCGTTGAATGTTTCTGTTTTNTGTCCATACAGAATTAAAATTGTTATTATCTTTTTTTCNAACTCATATAACTCATCTATCGAATCTTCTTTCAAACTCTGATTTTTAATTAAATTAAAGGGTTTAGTATTCTTATTTCTAAGTTTATTTTCCTTGTTTTGTCTAATTTGAGATAAAGTTTTAAAAATTGAATCTTCAGAGATTTTCATGATTTTAGAACAAGTTTGAACGTACAATTCTCTCTTAATTATGTCTTTTACAAGACTGATACTTTTAACGATATTGTTTATAACTTCAGCTTTTTTTGTAGGTTCATTTTCATAATCTATAGCTAGCATAGATGCTTTGAAGTTTATAAAGTCTAGGCTGTTATGTTTTATATAATCTTCAATAAAATCTAAAGAATGTTTTCTCGCCAATGAATCTGGATCTTCTCCTTCTTGAAGTTTACAGACTCTTACATTCATTCCGTGTTCTAATATCAAATCTATACCTCTAATAGCTGCAGTTATTCCGGCTTCATCTCTGTCAAATATTATGGTGATATTTTCAGTTAACCTTTTCACTAACATAATTTGATGTGAACTAAGTGCAGTACCAGATGAAGAAACTACATTTTTAATGCCTTTTTGATGCAGTTGAATTACATCAGTATAGCCCTCAACTAAATAGCAATTATCTTCTTTTATTATAAAAGACTTAGATTCAAATAAACCATACAACACCTTACTTTTTTGATAAACTTCACTTTCAGGTGAATTTATATATTTAGCNACCTTTTTGGAGTTNGTCATTATTCTTGCTCCATATCCAAGNACTCTTCCTGAAATACTTTTAATTGGGAACATTATTCTGTTTNTAAATCGGTCAAANNTCTGAATACCTTCTTTTATTGTTAAACCACTTTTCTCAAGATGGGTTATATCATATCCTTCNTTTATTGCGTGGTCTGTAAAACCCTTTTTCTCATTAAATGATAAACCTAAACCAAATTTATTTATTGATTCTTCTGTGAGTCCTCGGCTATTTAAATATGAAATCCCTATAGATTTTCCCTTATCTGAATTAATTAAATTATTTATATAAAATTCATTAGAAAAATTTAAAACTATATAAATACTTTCTCTTAAATCAAATTTGATTTGTTCCTCAGGTGTTTTCCTGAATTCTTCTATTTCAATATTATATTTTTTAGCTAAATATTTTAGGGCCTCAGGATAAGAAAAACCTTCATGCTCCATAAGAAAAGCAACTACATTACCTCCTTTTCCACTACTAAAATCTTTCCAAATTTGCTTTGCCGGTGATACCATAAAACTTGGTGTTTTTTCTTGCGAAAATGGGCTTAGGCCCTTAAAGTTACTTCCGGCCTTTTTCAAACTTATAAAATCACTAATTACTTCTTCTACTCTAGCTGCTTCGTAAATATTATTTATGGTAGTCTTTGAAATCAAATTGTTTAATTTTATCAAACTTAATGAAAAAAGAATTTAATACTTTCTTTCGATTACATAATCTAACATAAATTCAAGTGACTGCCTAAAATCACTTTTGGGAAATTCTAGTATCATCTTTAAAGCTTTTGACTTGTATTTCAACATAACTTTTTTTGCATACTCTACACCACCTTTTTCCTTAACAAAGCTAATAAGCTGCTTTACCTTGGTTTTATCTTTGTTATGTTTTTTTATGGTATTTAAAATCCAATTTCTTTCGCTTACACTAACTTTGTTAATTACATGAATTAAAGGCAAAGTCATTTTTTTATCCTTAATGTCAATTCCAATAGGTTTACCAATTTTTTTTTCACTGTAGTCGAATAAATCGTCTCTAATTTGAAAGGTTATTCCTATTAGTTCACCAAATAAAAAAAGTTTATCGACTATTTTTTTTTGTGCATTGACAGACTTTGCTCCTATTGCACAGCAGGCTGCAATAAGGGTTGCTGTTTTTTTTCTAATTATCTCCAAATACAATTCTTCATTTATATCAAAACCCCTAGCTTTTTCAGCTTGAAGTAATTCACCTTCACTCATTTCTCTAACAGCAATAGAAATATATTCTAATAAATCAAATTCCTTATTTTCAATACATAATAACATTCCTTTTGATAGAAGAAAGTCACCAACTAAAACAGCTATTTTGTTTTTCCACAAGGCATTAATTGAAAAAAAACCCCTTCTAAAATTTGAATCATCAACAATATCATCGTGTACGAGGGTAGCTGTATGAATCAATTCAATAACCGATGCTCCTCGATATGTTCGGTCATTTATTTTTCCTTTGTTTATTAATTTAGCAGTGAGAAAAATTAACATTGGTCTCATTTGCTTTCCCTTTCTTTTAACTATAAAATGTGTAATACGATTGATTAAAGGAACATTCGAAAACATAGATAAAGCAAATTTTTCTTCAAAAATTTCCATTTCATTATAAATTGGTTTTTTTATTTTCTCAACAGCTTTCACTAAGCAAATTTATTAGAATTAACTAATTGGCCGCAAGCAGCTTTTATATCTCTACCTCGTGAAATCCTGAATGTGTTAACAATCCCTTCACTAGTTAACTGTTTTTGGTATAGTTGGAGTTTTTCAACTTTACATTGTCTGAAAGTTTTGTCTCCTGTTGGATTATACTCTATAAAGTTGACTTTACAAGGTAAAATCTTGCATATCCTTACCAGTGCTTTAATATGTTCAATATTATCATTAATTCCATCAAAAATAATGTACTCATAAAGGATTTTCTTTTTTGTGACTCTATACCAATATTTTAAAGATTCCATTAAATCATCCAAAGGAAATTTTTCTGAAAAAGGCATGATTATTTCTCTTGTTTTTTGAATAGCCGAATGAAGAGATACCGCTATATTACAATTTAAATTTTCATTTGCAATTTGTTTAATGACTTTAGGTATTCCTGAAGTTGAAATAGTAATTTTTTTCGCAGAAAAGTTTAAGCCACCTTCCATCTTCATTTTTTGAATTGCTTTTACCACATTTTTAAAATTTAAAAGAGGTTCTCCCATACCCATAAAAACAACATTTGATATTTTTCTTTTGAAATGAATTTTACTTTGTTCATTTAAGTAAAATAACTGATCAAAAATTTCATAAAAAAGTAAATTTCTTTTTCTAACTAGCCTCGAAGTTGCACAAAACTTACAGTCTAAACTGCAACCAACTTGAGATGATATGCATGCTGTTATTCTATTTTTCGAAGGTATTAAAACAGCTTCAATTAAATTTTTGTCAAAAAGTTGGATTGAATACTTAATTGTTCCATCAATACTTTTATAAGATTTTATTTCAATTGGTTTTTTTAAAACAAACTCTTTGTCAAGAAGATTTTTTAAATTATCTGATAAATTTGACATTTGCGAGAAATTATCAACACCCTTATTCCAAACCCAATCTAAAACTTGGTCAGCTCTATATTTTTTTTGGTTTTTGTCAATAAAAAATCGTTCAAGTTGTTCTGAATTTAATAACCGGATATCATCTTTTTTTTCCATTCGTTCAGAGAATTAGCATTGCATCTCCGTATGAATAAAATTTATATTTTTCTTTGATAGCTTCATCATAGGCTTTTTTAGTAAGATCTTTACCAGCAAAGGCAGAAACCATCATCAATAACGTCGACTTTGGTGTGTGAAAATTTGTGACCATTGAATTTGCAATTGCGAAATCATGAGGAGGAAAAATAAATTTATGAGTCCAGCCTCTGTATGTATTTAAAGTATTGATTGAAGAAACTGAGCTTTCCAACCCCCTCATAACAGTAGTTCCAACTGCACAAATTCTTTTCTTTTTACGAATTGATTCATTTACTATTTCTACAGCCTTTTGATCAATTATTAATTCCTCTGAATCCATTTTATGTTTGGATAAATCTTCTACTTCAACTGGATTAAATGTTCCCAAACCCACGTGGAGCGTTATTTCGGCAATATTTACACCTTTAATCTCCATTTTTTTTAGTAAATGTCTTGAAAAGTGTAGACCTGCTGTTGGAGCAGCAACTGCTCCTTCATTTTTGGCATATATAGTTTGATATCTTTCTTTATCTTCGGGAGTGGGTTCTCTTTTGATATATTTTGGCAAAGGTGTCTCACCCAAGCCATTAAGTTTAAGCCTAAATTGCTCGTAAGTTCCGTCAAATAAAAACCTGAGAGTCCTTCCTCTTGAGGTAGTATTATCTATAACTTCTGCGACAAGGCTGTCATCATCTCCAAAGTAGAGCTTATTACCGATTCTTATTTTTCTTGCCGGATCAACCAAAACATCCCATAACCTTTGTTCTTTGTTAAGCTCTCTTAATAAAAAAACCTCAATTCTCGCACCAGTTTTCTCTTTATTACCATATAGTCTAGCAGGGAAAACTTTTGTATTATTTAGAATAAGAACATCTTCATCTTCAAAAAAATTAATTAAATCTTTAAACTGATAATGTTCAATCTTCTGGGTTTTTCTTTCGATTACCATTAGTCTCGATTCGTCTCTATTTTCGGAAGGGAACTCAGCAAGTAAGTTTTTGGGTAAATCGTAATTAAAATCTGATAACTTCATTTGATTTGTTTTTTGGCAAATATACATTTTGAAACATCTGCATGTCAAGGTATTTTTATTATATTTTAAGTATGCTCAATTGTAAATCCAGCTTTTTTTAAATCATCCCAAAATTTAGGGTATGATTTTACTACAACANTTGGATTTTCTATAAAAATTGGAACTTTAANTGACAAAGGNGCAAATGACATTGCCATTCTATGATCCTGATAAGTATTTATTGTAATATTTTTTTTNATCNCTCTTGNCTTGNNAAGTTTAAGGCTNCTTTCTGTAATATCTAAGTTTGCTCCCAGTTTTGTTAATTCATTTTTTAACGCAATTAATCTTTTTGTTTCTTTAATATTTAAGGTNTGTAATCCATATAAATANCAACTAACACCAAGTCCGAAACAGGTTACAGCNATGGTTTGAGCTAAATCAGGGCTATCAATTAAATTTAAATTTAAATTTTTGGGATAAGAAAAATCTTTNNTTTTAGTTAAGACTATTTTATTTTCAATNAATTTTGTTTCAACTCCTAAAGCTTCAAAATATTTAATTAAAATTGAATCTCCTTGGATACTATTTTTGTAAAAATTGTTAAGCTTCACTTCTGCTCTTTTACAAAGTGCAACGATACTATACCAGTAAGACGCAGAACTCCAATCTGACTCAACTGTAATATTTGTTTTTTGAATTTGTTCTAAATGATCTACACTTATTAAGTTACTTTTAATATTTGTTTTTACACCTAAATTATTAAGTAAATGTAAGGTCATTTCTATATAAGGTTTTGATATTAATTCTCCTTTTAATTCTAAAGCCAAACCGCCTATTAATTTAGGGGATATAAGCAACATTGCTGAAATAAATTGACTACTCACATTAGATGAAATTTCCACCTTTTTAGATTTTAATTGGTTTCCTCTAATTTTAATTGGAGGAAAGCCATCTTTTTCAAGATAAATGATATCCGCACCAATTAATTTTAAGCAATTAACTAAAGGGTAAATTGGTCTTTGGTGCATTCTTCTTGAACCTTTTAAAATTACTTCTTCATGTTTCAATATTGAATAGTAAGCAGTTAGAAAACGCATTGCAGTTCCCGCATGGCCTACATCTTTAACATTTTTTGTTGATTTCAAAGCATTTTCCAAAACAACAGTATCTTGCGACTCAGACTTGTTTTTAATTTTTAGTGATGGATAAATACTCCTTAAAATAAGTAATCTATTAGTTATGCTTTTTGAACCTGTTAAGGTCAAATCTACTTNTACACTTATNTTAGGGTTAAAAATTGAAATCATTGATTTTTAANTAATTTTTTATTTTGACTNTGTCTTNTTGAATCCCTAGTAGTTTTTTTTATTAATTTCTTATCAAATTCATACTGTAAATCTATTTTTGTCTGNTTAGCAATACAGAAAACAACAAATAATACATCTGATAGNTCCTCAGATAAATTAAGGTNTTCTTCCTTNTTTTTTTTACTTTGCTCACCATATTCTCGACATATTACCCTTGCAACTTCACCNACCTCCTCTGTTAAAATTGCCATATTGGTCATGATATCAAAATATCTTACCCCATATTTTTTTATCCAGTCATCAACTTTTTTTTGAGAATTTTTAATATCCATTTTAATTTTTAATTATTAAAGATATTTCTTTTTATAAACTTATTGGATAATTAGAAATCAATTGATGTATTAAAATCGGTTACATAAATTTTTAATGATAGATATAAAATTTAATCTACGTTTACCGTTTTTAAATGAATTTTCAAAAATCTCATTATTGAGGATAATAGAAAAATTGCCACTAAATTTTCTTGCTATTTCTTTAAAATTTTCAATTTTATCTATCATTTCACTTTCACTAATTTTATTTATTAATCTATGATGCGCAACAAATGGAGTAACAAGAAGTTTAGTTTTAGTTTCATTTGAAAGATCATAAAAAAAGAACGATGAACATGTACTGGCTCTGTATCCAAATGCATCAATATACCCCATAGAAAAATCATTAGCGTAATCTAAAGAAAGAGAGTTTTTATAATCCTCGCTAATTTTTTTTAGCCCTTCTTGAAGAAGAATTTTATCAATTTTAGTATGAGTTAGTTTAGAGATATTAAAATTTTCGAGTTCAAAAGTTTTTAATTTTTTAATTGCATTATGTGAGGGTAAAAGACCAATTTCAAAATTGTCATGAACTTCTTTTATATACTCTTTAAAATTTTCGTTCGTTTTTGGTGTTTCACCCCTGAAAAAAGATTCAGATGTAAATGAAAAAAAAAAGTAAACTTTATTTTTTGAATATAAAAATAAATCCTTTAAGTAATTGTCAATCTCCCACGGATCTATTTTAATCTTCAATAAAACAAGTAAATGTTCTATTACTTCCCACAGATTCAAATTTATTAGATTTTTAAACCAAATCATAAAAGATTCAAGAGGATACTTATTTACGTACTTGAAAGGACGTGATAAGCTGATTATAGTCAAAGCTATTTGATTATTTGAATCAATTTTACATTTTAACTTTATTTTATTTTCGAATACAGATAGTAGTTTTTCAATCCAAATATCAATTAGAGGGATTTCTAAAAAATTCTCCTTGTATGCAATGCTTTCAAGGTGACTAAATTGACTTTGTTTATTGCTTGAATGTGGCAGATATTCCTCATATCTAGATAACAAAAAGAAAATAGCTGAAAAAATATCAAAAGGCATAGCGGATTTTTGACCAACTTTAAAAAAGCACTTTATATTATCCCATTCAAATATTGTTATTTCGTGGTTTTCTAATCCTCTTTCTTCAAGCAATCCATTTGACTGAAAAAATAATTCCTCAGAAATTGGAGCATTTGCATAGCTGAACTTGCATCCTTTAAAATTAATAAATTCAGACTTTGAATTTGTTATTGAGAAATTTTTATTTAGAATTAATTTAAAAATATGATTGAAAGTATATTCTATCCTTGGAGAAGTCTTATTGCAATAGATTAAAACCATATTCTATGTTAAAGAATTTTTTTTAAAAAATTTTTACTTAATTCAAAATCAGGATTTAAATCGAGGGATAATTTTATTAACCTAATTGACTCCTCGCGATCACCATTCAAAAAAGTTAATTTAGACTTTAAATAATAAATCCATTCTAACGAATAAAGATTTCTCTTAATATTAGAGGATTGCATATAAAAGTTTAAAGCGCACAAACCTGAATCAACTTCTTTTCCAAAAAAAGAGGTTATCTGTGAGATTTTAATGGGGAAATTATTTGATTTTTTTGAAAAATAAATTTTTAAATTCTCACTTTCACAAATCGATAGGCTTGATAATTCTTCAAAAAAATTATTTATGTAGAGGTTAAACATTTCTTTATTTTCATTTTTAAAATAAATAATTGCCATTGACAAATACCCGTCTATTTTACTTATTTGAATTAATCTTTCTGCAAGTTTTAANGCTTTCTTTTTATCACCACCAAGAATTTTAGGGACACTATAAAGTGCATCTATAGAAGCTTCTAGGGTTGGGACGTGATTTGGATCTAAATCCAAAGCTTTTGAAAAACTTTCCAGCATTTCATTTAAATAAATAATAGAAAAAAAATTTTTTTTTTGTAAAGCAAGAATCCCATTTGTTCCTCCTATTTGATAAAGTAAATCTGGGTTTTCACCCTCAATTTCAATTTGCCGATTTAGCAACAATATAATTTTCTTCAAGTCTCTGTATTTTGTAGCTACTAAAATTTCTTTTTTAATGATATCTATTTCAGAAACTTCTTCAGTTCTCAACTTACCTAACTCTTCCTTATAGGCTTCATTATTTGTATTAGATATATTTTTTATGAAATTGAAATTTTCAAAAGGAGACTCTTTTTGACTGTATAAGTTTAAAAAAAATAGAAAAAAGAAAAAATAATTGGTCACTTAATCAGAATTTAAAACTTTCCATAACTCATCCTTAAGATTGTTTAATCCTAGGTTAATCACAGAAGATATACCCAAAACAGAAATCGATTTGAAATCTTTATTTACTTTATCTAAAAAAAAACTTCTTTTTGAAGCTTCAATAAGATCAATTTTTGATATAACAACAATAAATTTTTTATCTAATAATTCTGGATTAAACTTTAACATTTCTTCTCTAAGAATTAAAAACCTTTTATATATATCATACTCTGAAGATATTAGAAAAAGTAGAATTGAATTTCTCTCAACATGTCTTAAAAAATAATGACCTAAACCTTTCCCAGAAGATGCTCCTTCTATTATTCCTGGAATATCAGCAACAACAAATGTTTTAAAATCTTTGTATTCAACAATTCCTAAGTTTGGTTTTAAAGTAGTGAACTCATAATCACCAATCTTTGGTTTTGCAGATGTAATTGAAGCTAATAATGTTGATTTTCCAGCATTTGGAAAACCTACTAACCCAACGTCAGCTAATATTTTTAATTCCAAAGTGATAACCATTTCCTCTCCTGACATTCCATTCTGAGAGTATCGTGGAGTTCTATTAGTTGGAGACTTAAAATAACAGTTACCTCTTCCTCCAAGTCCTCCACGAAGCAAGACAATTTCTTTATTATTCTCTGTGATCTCAGCTAAAGTTTTATCAGTTTTTTTTTCGAGAATCGTTGTTCCTAATGGAACTTTTATTATCATATTTTGTCCTTTTTTACCACTTCTTTTGTTTCTGCCTCCATCACCACCATGCCCGGCTTTGAAATGTTTTTTAAATTTAAATTTATACAGTGTCCAAATGTTTGCGTCACCTTGAAATACTATATCTCCACCATTTCCACCATCACCCCCGTCAGGGCCTCCTTTAGCTACAAATTTTTCTCTTCTTAAATGTGAAGACCCTCTTCCACCGTTACCTGAGCTAACATTTAAACTTACATAATCGACAAAATTGTCTTCTGTCATTTTATTTGTTTTCAATTATTGAAATAAGTCTTTTAGAAATAACTTTAATATCTCCAACTCCGTTAATCGAAAAAAATTTATTTTGTTTTGAATAAAATTCTTTTAATGGAAATGTCTTATCAGTGTACTCTTTAAACCTATTCAAAATTTTCTCTTTATCCGTGTCATCNCTCCTTCCACTAGTTTCACCCCTTTTTAANAGTCTTNGAAGCAANATTTCATCTTCTGCTTCAAGCGCAATNGTAAAGNTTATNTTCATTGANAACAACTTTAAAAATTCATCTANTTTTNTTGCTTGATTAATTGTTCTAGGAAAGCCATCAAAAATAAAACCATTTGTTTTTTTNTGTTTTTTNACTTCATTTTCTAAAATNTCTATTGTTAATTTATCTGGAACTAAATCTCCATTTTCTAGAATAGAAGTNACTTTTAATCCCAAAGAGGTTTTATTTACNATATGATNCCTAAATAAATCCCCAGTAGAAATATGGGTTAAATTATATTTGGATTTTAAAAATTCTGCTTGAGTTCCTTTCCCTGCACCAGGTTTACCAAAAATAACAATGTTTAACATTTATTGATTTTTTATTGTTATAAATATACCCAAAATTGAAGATAGTTTTTGTTAAATGATAGGTCTATATCCCTATTTTTGTANATGAATATGAAAACTAATTTTCTAAANAAAAAACTTGGTATANTAGGAGGAGGACAANTGGGNAAAATGTTANTANATGTTNCTAGAAAATGGAGCATAGAAACATATATTTTAGACCCCAACCCAGATTGTCCAGCTTCAAAGTGTTGTGATTTGTTTTTCAATGGGGACTTCAACAGTTATGAAGACGTTTATAATTTTGGAAAGAAAGTGGACATTATCACAATTGAAATTGAACATGTTAATGTAAAAGCACTTTATANGCTTGAANATGAAGGTGTTGCTGTTTATCCGAGTCCGTCAAATATAGAATTGATNCAAAANAAAGGAGTNCAAAAAGATTTTTTTAAAAAAAATAAAATTCCAACATCAAATTATAAAAGATTTGATAATAAAAAAACCTTGTCTNAATATATATCTAGAATTGAATCTNGTTATCCATTTATATGGAAATCTGAGACNATGGGTTACGATGGTAAAGGTGTTANATTAGTTAAATCTTTATCTGATTTAGANGAAATTAACGNAAANAGNTGTGTNATTGAGGANGTNGTTGACATNAAGCATGAGTTGGCTGTTTTAGTTGCTNGAAANANTTCCGGTGAAAGCAAATCTTTTCCTGTNTTNGAAATGGAATTTAATCANAAATCAAACCAGGTAGAATACGTTATTCTTCCATCAAGANTTTCNAAAAAAATAAAACTTAANTCTTTGAAAATTNCAGAGNTAGTGTCTAAGTCACTAAATCACNTAGGATTAATTGCNGTTGAGTTATTTTGTACCCATAATGATNATGTTTTGGTTAATGAAATTGCACCAAGAGTTCACAACAGTGGACATTTGACAATTGAATCTTGTNTNACAAGCCAATTTGAACAACATATAAGAGCAATTTATGATNTGTCTCTAGGAAGCGTTAATCAAATTTTGCCAGGTGTTATGGTTAATCTTGTTGGAGAAAATAACCNTAACGGTGAAGCTTTCTATCNNAANATTGATAAAGCTTTTGACTTAGANGGAGTTTTTCCTCACCTTTATGGAAAGAAAATAACAAAACCTAACAGAAAAATGGGACACATAACTATTATANATGAAAAATTAGAAAAGGCTATNTNAAAAGCAAGAGTNNTAAAAAANAAAATAAAAATAATATCTACATAATGAAAAAAATTGGAATAATTATGGGAAGTGAATCTGACCTACCAGTGATGAATGAAGCATCTAAATTTTTNGATGAAATGAATTTGAGTTACGATATAGACATTGTCTCTGCACACAGAACCCCAAAAAAAATGTTCGCTTATGCCGAAAATGCAGTTAAAAACGGAATAAATGTNATTATTGCAGGTGCTGGTGGTGCAGCCCATTTACCAGGCATGGTAGCATCTCTTACTCCTATTCCAGTAATTGGAGTACCTATNAAATCAANAAACTCAATTGANGGTTGGGACTCNGTTTTGTCTATTTTNCAAATGCCTGGNGGAGTTCCNGTTGCTACTGTAGCNCTAAATGGNGCAAAGAATGCNGCTATACTGGCAGCCCAAATTATTGGATCTTTTGACAAGGAAANCCAACTAAAAGTTCTCAAATACAAAGAATTNAATGAAAAAAAAGTGCTTAAATCTTCTGAAAAGCATAGAAAATAACCATCTGAATTTCTAGAAAAAGTCAATAAATAAATTGACTCTTAAAATTAAAAAAGGTAATATTGGTAGGGCTTCTACCCATAATCTTGTAAAATAAAAATGTGATTTTGGTTTGACTGTTAAAATTAAAATTTGGGATAAGAGCGACATAGTTAATATTGATATCACATAAAGCGAAGAACCTTTGAAACCTTGAAGAACAAAATAAAGGCTAACATATATAAAAAAAATTGCTGCTATTCTCGTAGNTTTTATCCCATATATATTTGGAAATGACATTTGGAANGAAGAATCTTCATCATAATCATTTATTTCAAATACTAAACAAACTGATATCATAAAAAATAATCTTTCAAAAAAGTGAAAAACTTCAAATTTTGTGATTTTNGGAANATTAGGATTTAAAAAAANACANGTNAGTANTNCCCAACAAAATGAAATAGTTAGAATTTTTATTATAGGATTTTTTCTTAGTGACTTATTTGAAANGTATGGATTTCTNTAAAAAAAACTTAAACANGTCAAAAGNACTATTAAAAACTTATTTNNTAAATCAAGATAAAAAAAGTAAATACNTGTATATAAAATTCCAATAAAATANATNGAACAAAANAATAGATTTAATTGTTTTTTTGNNGNNNNTAANNTNNTTTTGAGATAGCCATANGCCAAAAAAGTTAAAAAAAANAATAATATNTATTCTTTAAATGTNTTTTGTTTTTCNANATAAATATTNGTCAATTCAAAATAAAAAACTAGCATTAATGAAACATGATAATTTTGATTTACATAAGCNGAAATTATTTTTNGAACTTGTTTCAANCGCTTTTTATTTTAATAATGTTCATAAAAAATTGATTTAGGTTGAAAACTTCTCTTCTATTTTANCAAATACGTTTTAAATAATTTAACAATTAANTTAATTTTACATATGATGTTTTCAAACAGACACATCGGGCCCAATGAAAAGGAAATAAAAAAAATGCTTAGTAAACTGGGCCTNAGTTCAGTAAAAGAGCTAATTTATGAAACTATCCCGAACGATATACTTTTAAAAAAAGAATTAAAATTAGANNATGCTNTTTCTGANGATGAATTTAATANTTTAATAAGGTCATTATCAAAAAAAAATAAACTTTTCAAGAATTACATTGGTTTAGGATATCATCCATCCATAATGCCAGCTGTAATTCAAAGAAATATTTTGGAAAATCCAGGGTGGTATACTGCATATACACCTTANCANGCTGAGATAGCACAAGGTCGTCTTGAAGCTTTGTTTAATTTTCAGTCTCTAGTGTGTGACCTTACTGGGATGAAAATTTCTAATGCTTCACTACTGGATGAGGGTACAGCTGCAGCTGAGGCAATGAGNATGTTCTTTTCAACTCGAAATTCAGAAAAAATTAAAAAAAAATGTATTGACTTTTTTGTNGATAAAAATACTTTCCCNCAAACGATTTCCGTAATGAAAACCAGAGCGAAACCTTTGGGAATCAAGATACATGTTGGTGATCCAAAAAATTTTAAGAATGGAGAATCTTTTTTTGGAGCTTTTTTTCAATATCAGGGAAAATCAGGTAACATTTTAAATATATCTGAAATTTTATCTGGGATAGAAATTCCAATCGTGATAGGCTCAGACTTGTTGGCACTAACCTTACTTGAGGCTCCAGGAAAATTCAATGTTGATGCTGTTGTTGGAACCACTCAAAGATTCGGAATACCACTAGGGTATGGTGGCCCCCATGCAGCCTTCTTTGCAACAAAAGAAATGTACAAAAGAAGTATTCCAGGCAGAATAATAGGACGAACTGTAGATATAGATGGTAATCCAGCTCTTAGGATGGCCTTGCAAACACGTGAGCAGCATATTAAAAGAGGAAGAGCTACATCTAATATCTGTACAGCACAAGTTTTATTGGCAGTTATGGCTGGGATGTATGCTGTTTATCACGGTCCAAAAGGATTAAAAAAAATTGCCCTAGATATACATNACAAAGCAAAAAAACTTGATCAACTTTTAAATAATTTAAATTTAAAGCAGTTGAATGAATTCTATTTTGATACAATACTTATTAAAGTAAACTCAAAAAAAATAAAAAAAATTGCTGAAACGAAAGGGATTAATTTCAACTATCCTGACAATAATCACGTTTCCATATCTATAAATGAAACTACAAGCGATGGAGATTTAAAAGAAATTATTGATGTTTTTGAAGACTATATTGGAGTTAAAATCAAATCAAATCAAATTAATGCGAAAGACGTAATTCCACTTGGAATCAAAAGAGAGAGTAACTTTTTAACAAATAAAATTTTTAATTCATATCAGTCAGAAACATCAATGATGAGATATATTAAATCCCTAGAGCGCAAAGATTTAGCTCTAAATCATTCGATGATATCTCTTGGCTCCTGTACTATGAAATTAAATAGTGCCAACCTAATGATACCCTTAAGTTTTCCAGAATGGGGAAATATTCACCCTTTCTCGCCAATAAATCAGGCTGAGGGATATCAAGAGGTATTGGGTTCTTTAAAAGAAATGCTGAATGAAATTACTGGTTTTTCATCCACATCATTACAACCAAATTCTGGAGCGCAGGGAGAATTTTCAGGTTTAATGGTTATTAGAGCTTACCATATTTCCAATGGNGAAAAACANAGAAATATTTGTATAATACCTTCTTCTGCCCATGGAACNAATCCAGCTTCAGCNGTTATGGCAGGTATGAANGTTGTTGTTACTGGNACTGATAATAATGGAAATATTGATTTTGAAGAGCTAAAGCAACATGTTTTAGATCATGCTGATAATTTAGCTGCCTTAATGATAACCTATCCATCTACCTATGGTGTTTTTGAGTCAAACATAAAAAGTATCACCAAATTAATTCATGAAAACGGAGGTCAAGTTTATATGGATGGGGCCAATATGAATGCTCAGGTTGGATTAACTAGTCCTAAAGAAATAGGTGCTGACGTTTGTCACTTAAACTTACACAAAACATTTGCTATACCACATGGTGGCGGCGGTCCAGGTGTCGGACCAATTTCCGTAGCTAAACATCTTGAGGACTTTTTACCATCAAATCCGATTGTTAAAACTGGGGGAAACAAACCAATTGAGTCAATTTCATCTGCTCCTTGGGGATCTGCTTTGGCTTGCATAATATCTTACGGATATATTAAATTATTAGGTTACTCCGGNTTAAGGAAATCTACTGAAGTAGCTATATTAAGTGCTAATTATATCAAAGAAAGGCTAGACGGTGCTTTTCCAATNCTGTATGTAGGAGATAAAGGTCGTTCAGCCCATGAACTAATTATAGACTTACGTGGATTTAAAGAAAAGAATATCGAAGTAGTTGATTTAGCTAAAAGACTTATGGACTACGGTTTTCACGCACCTACCGTTTCCTTTCCTGTGCCGGGTACAATGATGATTGAACCAACAGAAAGTGAAAATNTAGAAGAAATAGATAGATTTTGTGATGCTATGATTTCAATNGCAGCGGAAATTTCGGAAAAGGATTACCACGATGAAAATAGTGTTTTAAAAAATGCACCTCACACCGAATTAATAGCAACAGGAGATAAATGGCCCTTTAAATACAGTAGAAAAAAAGCTTTGTATCCTTTAAAATATCTTACATATAATAAATTTTGGCCTACAGTAAGGAGAGTTGATGAAGCTTTTGGGGATCGTAACTTAGTATGTAGTTGTATAAGTACAAGTGAATTCAATAAGGCATATAAATCAATAGAAAGCGAAAAATAAGTTTTTTTAAAATTTCAATTTTTTATATTTGAAAATCGTTTAAAATTTTAAGAGCTTAATTTTATTTAAGATTAACAATTTTAAATTTGTTTTAAAATTCCATGGGAGCAATTATATCAAAAACCGGATGTTATATTCCAAATTTTGCTGTTAGAAATGATGAATTTTTAGATAATTCATTTCTGGATAATGATGGTAATCCTTTTTTCAAAAAAAATCAAGAAATTATTGAAAAGTTTTCTTCTATTACTGGTATCAAGGAAAGAAGATATGCAGAAAGAAATCATAACACTTCTGATTTAGCTACTTTTGCGGCTCTTAAAGCTCTAGAAGCCAATGAAGAGGATAAAGAATCTATTGACTATTTAATTTTTTCCCATAATTTTGGTGACACCGATTTTGGATCAAAACAATCTGGTTTAATGCCCAGTCTCGCCTCAAAAGTAAAATCGAATTTGAATATAAAAAATCCTAATTGTGTTGCTTATGATCTTATTTTTGGTTGTCCTGGATGGCTTGAGGGACTAATACAGGCTTACAATTTTATTAAAGCAGGAGCGGCTGACAAATGTTTGGTAATTGGTGCCGAAACGTTATCAAGAGTTGTTGATAAAGTTGACAGAGATTCGATGATTTTTTCTGATGGTGCAGGTGCAGTTGTAGTCGAAAAAAGTGAATCTGAAAATGGTATAATAGCATATAAATCTGTTACTTACACAGACAATAACGAGATAGATATTTTAAATTTTGAACGTTCTTATGATTCAAAAGATGAAAATAAATATATAAAAATGAAGGGCAGAAAAGTTTACGAATTTGCTTTAAAAAAGGTTCCTGAAGCTATGAAAGAGTGTATAGAAAAAGCTAACGTAAATATCGATGACATTAAAAAAATTTTTATACATCAAGCTAACATGAAAATGGATGACGCAATTGTTAAAAGGCTTTATAGACTTTACAACAAGGATATTCCAGAAAATATTTTACCTATGAACATTCAATCTTTAGGTAACAGTTCTGTAGCAACAATTCCAACACTATTTGATCAAGTCTTAAAGGGAAAAATTATGAATCATAAATTAAATAAAAACGATTTAATAGTTTTTGCTAGTGTAGGTGCAGGTATGAACGTAAATGCGATGGTTTACAAAATTTAAATATAACTTTACTGTAATAATATTTTCTGATGATTAAATTCATTGAACATATTGGTAGGTACTTTATAATGCTCCAAAAGATGTTGGAAAAGTTTACAAAATTTGATGTCTTATGGAGATTGATTCTAAGAGAAATAGATGACTTGATAATTGGTTCTTTGGGTATTGTTTCNTTAATATCTTTTTTTGTTGGAGGAGTTGTCGCAATTCAAACAGCTATAAATATGGAAAACCCACTACTGCCAAGATATTTAGTCGGTTTTGCAACAAGACAAACTATGATTTTAGAATTTGCACCTACATTNATATCTATAATNATGGCCGGGAAAGTTGGATCATTTATTACTTCTTCAATCGGAACAATGAGAGTAACAGAACAAATAGATGCTTTAGAGGTCATGGGTGTAAACACNTACAANTATTTAATCTTCCCTAAAGTTGTAGCAATGACNATTTATCCATTTATAATTGTAATTTCAATGTTTCTTGGAATTTTTGGCGGGTATTTTGCTTGTGTTACTGGAGGATTTACTACCCACACTGATTTTATTGACGGTTTACAGCTTGACTTTGTTCCATTTCATCTTAATTATGCTTTCATAAAGACATTTCTATTTGCAATGATTTTAGCCACTATCCCTTCCTATCATGGATTTTTTATGAAAGGTGGAGCTTTAGAGGTTGGTAAGGCAAGTACAACGTCATTCGTATGGACAAGTGTTGCAATTATCATAATGAATTCTTTTGTTACAAACTTATTACTTACATAATGATAGAAGTAACAAAACTCAGCAAAAAATTTGACGATACTTATGTTCTAAAAGAAGTAAGCACCTATTTTGAAAAAGGAAAAACNAATTTAATAATTGGTCAAAGTGGGTCTGGAAAAACAGTTTTTTTAAAATGTATTTTAGGACTTTTTAGTCCCGAAAGTGGAGAAATAATATATAACAAAACTCCCTTTTCTAAAATGAACTCAAAGGAAAGAACGAAGCTTCGACAGGACATGGGTATGGTTTTTCAAGGTAGTGCTCTTTTTGATTCTATGAATGTAGAAGAAAATATCGCCTTCCCAATGAAAATGTTCACAAACACACATATTGATGAAATACGAGATAGAACTAATATTGTTATCAAAAGAGTAAATCTAATTAATGCAAATAATAAACTTCCTTCAGAAATTTCNGGTGGTATGAAGAAAAGAGTTGCAATTGCTAGAGCTATAATAATGTACCCCAACTATCTTTTTTGTGACGAACCTAATTCAGGTCTTGATCCAAACACCGCAATTTTAATTGATAATTTAATTCAGGAAATTACTCAAGAGTACCANATAACAACTGTTATAAATACTCATGATATGAATTCAGTTATGGAAATAGGAGAAAAAATCATTTTCCTAGAAAATGGAGAAAAAAAGTGGGAAGGGACAAATAAAGAGATATTTAACACTGACAATAAATCTATATCTAATTTTGTTTACTCCTCTGAACTGTTCAAGAAAGTTAGAAAAATTTATGCTAAAGAAAATAAATAAATTTAATTGAAATCATTGCCAAATCTTTTAATTAAAATCTCTCTTAAATCTTGAATTGATTCAATTTTTTTTCTAGGTATAATCATTAACATTTCTTTATTGTTTACAATTATATGATCTTGTAAACTATCTAATATGATTATTTTTTTTTGATTAGAAAACATAATATTACCATCAGAAGACTTTAAATAATTTTCTTTAAATCCAATATTTATATTTTTTTTAAGATTTTTTTTAGATAAGGTCTCGAATAATGACTCCCATGTTCCGAGATCGCTCCATTGAAAATCTGACTTTATAACATAAGTGTTTTGAGCTTTCTCTAAAATAGAATANTCTATTGATAAGCTTTTAATTTTTGGNAAAATAATTTTAAAAAAATGAATTTCNTCATCAGAGTCGAAGTTTNTCAAATTTGACTTAAATNTTTTAATTAANTCTGGNTCAAAAATCTTAAATGCATTTAAAATNGACTCCGTGGACCAAATAAATATNCCAGAATTCCAAAAATACNTGTTAGANCTTAAAAACTTTTCAGCCAATTTCCTNCCTGGTTTTTCAGTAAATCTTAAAACTTTTTGAAATGATTCTCTTGTGTTTTTTACCTTAATGTATCCATAATTGGTGGATGGAAATTTTGGATTTATTCCAAAAGTTACTAGTCGATCACTTTTAGAGACAGAAAATGCATGTTCTACATTTTTATAAAATTCATTTAATTTTTTAATATAATGGTCACTTGGTAGCACGATCACCTTCGACTTTTGGTTGATTTGGCTAATTTTTAAAGAGGCGTATAAAATTGAAGGGGCTGTATTTCGCTTTACTTGTTCACAGATCAAATTTTTCGAGTTTATCTCAGGAATTTGTTTTAATACCAATTCTTTATATTTTTCATTCGTTGAAATAAAAATATTTTCAATCTGAATAATTTTTTNAATTCTAATAAATGTCTCTTGGATAAGNGTTTTTCCTGANCCTGTCAAATCAATAAATTGTTTNGGAANAGATTCTTTGCTTGCAGGCCAGAAACGNGAACCCAAACCNCCAGCCAAAATNAGAGCATAAANATTTTTATCTTTTTTCATNANTNNANTCTAATACCAGAGTGTTTGGTTGAAANAGATATAGTTTTCCATTAGAAACTTTTTCGCAAACATACCTCTTTCTTTTTTTACTAATCTTCTTGAATATNTCTTTTTTTTTATACAAAAAAAATTGTCCCATTTCTAATTTGTCTATATAAAAGTAATCACTTAAAGTATCAAATTTACTTAGAGACATTGATAGTTCTACATCTAAATCTGTACTTGATTTTGGATTTTTTAGATATACTTTAAAAGCATCAAGTATGGACAAGGGAAAAATTGACTCTAAGAGAAAAGGTTTGGATATTTCTTTAAATATTTTTTTCCATTCAATACCATGAGGCCTAACTTTATTTCCGAATGCTTGAAAAACTAATTGATGTGAAACTTCATGAAGTAGAGTAATTAAAAATCTAAATTTGTTTGAATCCTTATTCAAAGTAATTTTTTTTGACCCATTACTATATACTCTAAAGTCACCTCTTTTAGTTTTTCTCTCCGAAACCACAATTAAATTTAATTTATGTTCATTTATTAGATCTCCAATATTTTCTTTGGCATTGGATGGAAGAAAACTCATGAGAATCATAATACTCAGAATTTATTTAAAGTGAAAAAACTAAATTCACAAAAGTAATTTTATTGGGTTTTCAATAAAATCCTTCAAAGTCTGTAAAAATTTTGAACCAGATGCACCATCTATTGTTCTGTGATCACAGGCCAAAGTTAATTTCATGGTGTTTGAGACAACAATCTTATTTTTTTTAACAACTGGCTTTTGAATAATACTGCCAACAGATAAAATAGCAGAGTTGGGTTGATTTATAATTGAAGTGAAAGATTCGATACCAAACATTCCTAAATTAGAAATGGTAAATGTGCTCCCCTCAATTTCATTTTGTAATAATTTTTTCTCTTGAGCTCTACTTGCAAAATCCTTAACTTTTAGACCAATTTCATTTAAATTTAAGTTATCGGCAAATTTTAAAACGGGAACAACTAATCCATCTTCTACTGCAACCGCTACCCCAACATGTACATGTTTATGATGAGTTATTTCATTGTCACTCCATTGACTATTAATTACAGGATGCGTACTTAAAGAAAGTGCAGTAGCTTTAATTATTAAATCATTGAAAGAAATTTTTGTTTCAGGCTGCGAGTTGTATTGCTCTCGAAATGAAATGAGATTATCGACATTATATTCGACATTTAAGTAATAATGAGGAGCAGAAAATTTTGAATCTGATAATCTTTTGGCAATTGTTTTTCTAATTTGAGAGTTTTGTATTTGAATACTAGATTCTTTTTCTAATTTTTTAGTAGAATTCGTAGAAGGCATAAAGTTTTCGATGTCTCTCTTAATAATTCTTCCTCCATCGCCTGTACCAACTAAATTATTTAGCATAATTCCCTTTTCAGATGCCATTTTCTTTGCCAAGGGAGATGCAAAGATTCTATTAGCTTGAGATTTAACTAATTCATTTTTAGATCTATATTTAGTATTATCAACAATTANACTTTCACTATTTTTTAAGGAAATATTTTCCTCTTTTTGTTTTTCAGGCTTAGTCTCTTTNTCTTCAGTAATATCTTTTTTACCAATAGAATTTATAGCTTTTTCAACATCGGTACTTTTGTCTCCAATTATAGCAAGAACTTCATCTACTGGTGCAGATTTTCCCTCTTCAACACCTATATGAAGTAAAGTTCCNTTATGAAAAGACTCAAACTCCATTGTTGCCTTGTCAGTTTCAATTTCCGCGATTATGTCGCCTTCTTTAACTTCATCACCAACTTTTTTGAGCCAATTTGATACAGTCCCTTCTTCCATTGTGTCACTAAGGCGTGGCATTTTAATTATTTCAAAGTTGTTTTGGACTTTTCTTACTGTGGATATGTCTTTACTTTCAGTTTGTGATTTTTGTTCTAATTTTTCGCTATCTGAANTTGTAATATTNTTTTTTTGTTTAGAGTCTTTTTTATCNAGNTANGATGAAATATCTTCATTTTTTTCTCCTATAATAGCCAACATNGAGTCCACTGGAACAGTTTTACCNGCCTCTACNCCAATATAGAGCAACTCACCTGAATGAAAAGACTCAAACTCCATTGTGGCTTTATCTGTTTCTATTTCTGCTAAAATATCGCCCTCATTAATTTGATCTCCCACCTTCTTTAGCCATGNNGAAACTGTNCCTTCCTCCATNGTATCACTTAGCCTGGGCATGTTAATAATTTCAGCCATATTTTATTTTAATTTATGATTTAAAAAAGGATAATTTGGTTCTTCATAAACAGCGTCATACATAACCGAAATATCTGGATATGGTGATTCTTCAGCAAACTTTTCGCACTCCAAAATTTGAGATTTTACTCTTTCTTCAATGTTAGAGATTTGATTATCATTTAGGTATTTTTTCTTTATAATAATTTTTTTTACCTGTGTGATTGGATCTATTTTTTTGTATTCCTCGACTTCTGATTTTGTTCTATATTTTTGAGCATCAGACATTGAATGTCCTCTATATCTGTACGTTTTCATTTCTATAAAAGAGGGACCTTCCCCTTTTCGAGCAATTGAAATCGCCTTATCAAGAGATTTTGCCACGGTAACCGGGTTCATCCCATCTACTGGTTCACAAGGCATATTATATCCTAATCCTAATTTCCAAATTTCTTCATGNCTTGCAGTTCTNGCAACAGATGTTCCCATTGCATATCCATTGTTTTCAACAATAAAAACAACAGGTAATTTCCATAAAGTTGCTAAATTCAGGGTCTCATGAAGCGATCCCTGTCTGACNGCGCCATCTCCCATAAAACATAGAGTTACGCAGTCTCTGTCATGATATTTATCTCCAAACGCCATGCCTGCTCCAAGAGGTATTTGACCGCCCACTATTCCATGGCCTCCGTGGAATCGAAACTCTTTTGAAAAAATATGCATGGAGCCTCCTAAACCAGATGAAGTTCCAGTTGCCTTTCCATAAAGCTCGGCCATAACTCGTTTTGGATCTACNCCCATTCCNATAGGCTGAACATGGTTTCGATAAGCAGTTATAATTCTGTCCTTCCCAATTTTCATNGCATGAAGTGCACCNGCCAAAATTGCTTCTTGNCCATTATAAAGATGAAGAAANCCTCTTACTTTTTGCTGAATATACACNGCTGCTAATTTGTCTTCAAACTTNCTCCAAAAAAGCATGTTTTCAAACCAACTTATGTAAGTNTCTTTTGTTATTTTTTTCATTTAATTAAAAAAAATTATCGATTAAAAGAGACCACAAAAATACCATTTTTTAATCAAAAATAATCAATCGTAAAAATCAATTAATCATTATTGATTTCTACATTATTTTCTTCAATTTCTATATTTTGGTTACTCAAAGGTAATGTAATAGAAAAACGCAAAGTGTTTTCTAANGGATTTCTAATTTTTGATGTTGAGAATAAATATGAAATATCAATACTAGCAAANTCGATATCAAAACCGGCCCCTANGGTTAAAAATCTNCTTGAACCCTTTTCTAAACTTTCATTAAAATATCCTGTCCTTAAGGCGAAGGATTTTTGAAATACATATTCTAATCCGAATGCCCATGTTATTTCNTTCAACTCTTCACTAAAGCCGCCTGGAGCATCCGAGAAGGATTTAAAGATACCTTTAATAAAACTCACATCAGGCTGCTGATAACCTATAAAGATTCCGTCTTTATAGGTCGCTACAGGCGATGGAACAAGAAGTTTATTAAGTTCTAAATTGAAACTTAAAACACTTACTTCATCCATAATTAAGTCTAAACTAGATCCTATTTTNATGTTTGTTGGAATAAAGTTTTTTTGGCCACCTTCATCNTATTTTAATCTGGGTCCAATATTTGATATATTAAATCCATGTCGAAATCTCGCAACTCTTTTCTTAAATTTGAAGGTTTTNCCGTTATAAAAACCAGAAATATCAATTCCAATAGAACTAGCAGGGGTTGGATCTGCGTCACTTGAAAGTTTTAAATCTGATCTTATATATCTAGCTGCAACTGCCATTGAAAAAGATTGATTTAGTTTTAAACCATAGGATGCATCTAATGTTAATTCGTTAGGTCTTTCGATTCCCTGTTGAACAATNGTATTTCCAATTAAATCGTTAAATTGNATATCTCCCAAACTAAAATATTTTAAACTAAAACCCCAAGCNCTTCTATCATTCTTCTTCAGAGAATATGTAATATTTGCTAAAAAAATATCATTAACTAGTTTACTTAAATAAGGAGTATAACTTAACCCAATTTTTTTTTCTTTTTCTGCAAAAACATATTTAGATGGATTCCATTGTTGAGAAAAAACATCTGGAGAGGTTGCNACTCCTAATTCGCCCATACCTGCNGACCTAGCATCTGGTGAAATAAGCAAAAAAGGGACTCCAGTAGTAATTACTCTGCTATTGTTTTGAGAATAAAGGCTAATTTTTATTGGAAATAAAATAAAAATTAAAAAAAAATTTCTAAAATAGGACAATTACTTTCGTTTCGTATATAACGCCATATATTGGAATTTCTTATACTAATCATAAATACATTAGCATTTTTAGTAATAATATTTGCAATATTTTTTCGTTATAAGTTGCAAAAGGAAAAAAAACTTAAATAATTTTGCATGAATAAGTTGTATATTGCAGAAGATTTGAATTTCAGAATGAAAAAATTATCTAAACTATTAGAAGTTCGATTTCTATTTCTAGTTATTTCCCTTCTCATTATTTCATGTGGTAAAAACAACGCCTCTAGGGCTACTGGTTGGGACATCAATTCCAAAAAAGGTGGTTTTCAGTATAANATTGATTATGAAGATCAAGAAACAGGTCCTGGACTAGTGTTTATTGAAGGTGGGACGTTTACTAAAGGTCAAGTTCAAGATGACGTTATGCATGATTGGAATAATAGTCCCACAAGACAGCATGTTATGTCATTCTATATTGACGAAACTGAAGTAACTAATATTATGTATTTGGAATATCTAGATTGGTTAAAAATGGTTTTCCCTCAAGATAACCCTGACTACAAACAAATATATGAAGGAGCCCTACCAGACACATTAGTTTGGAGAAACCAACTTGGATATGTAGAAGAGTTAACNACTAATTATCTTAGACACCCCGCTTATGCAGAATACCCAGTTGTAGGAGTAAANTGGTTACAGGCGGTTCAATTTGCNGAGTGGAGAACTGATAGAGTAAATGAATTTCTTTTAGAAAGAGAAGCNTATATCGAAAAAGANGTTCGGTATGGTATCAATCAAGTTGAAGGAGGGCAAGTAGACGCTAACAGCACATTCAACACAAGGGCATACCAAAAGAATCCGTCTGCTTCCTATGGCGGAAAAATTGACAGTATTGCAGGAAAAAAGGGNAAAATAAAGGATACTATTAGTGTGTATGCAGGAATAGATAAAGGTTTACTCCTACCATCTTACAGACTACCAACAGAGACAGAATGGGAATACGCTGCTTTGGCGTTGGTTGGAGATAGGGCATATAATGCTTACAGAGGCAAAAAAAAATATCCTTGGAGTGGTGAATATACTAGGTCTAATGATAGAAGAACTGAGGGTGATCAACTTGCAAATTTTAAACTAGGTGAAGGAGATTATGGAGGAATTGCCGGTTGGTCAGATGATGGTGCTGATATTACAATTCAAGTAAAAGCATATCCACCAAATGATTTTGGTGTGTACGATATGGCAGGAAATGTCGCGGAATGGGTTTCAGATGTTTACAGACCCATTGTTGATGACGAGGCAAATGACTTTAATTATTATAGGGGCAATGTTTATTTAAAAGAAATTATTGGTCCTGATGGTAAAGCTGAAATAATTCAACCTGATCANTTAGTTTACGACACGCTNCCTAATGGAAAAGTTCTTCTAAAAAGAATACCTGGTCAACTAAAACANGTTCCAATTGATGAAGAAGAAACTTTTTTAAGACAAAATTTTACAGAAAGTGATAATAGGAATTTTAGGGACGGTGACATTGAATCAACTCGTCAATTTGCCGGTCAATTAGGCTCTGACGATGATGCTGGTGATGGAAGACCAGAATCAACTAAAATGTATGATGCACCAACTCACCCAAAAGTAACTAAAGATCAAGACGGTAACATTATTAGATCTAAAGATAAATCAACAAAAAGGACTTCGCTGATAACTGATGAAGTGAGAGTATACAAAGGCGGATCATGGAAGGATCGTGCATATTGGCTTGACCCCGCGCAAAGAAGATATCTGCCTCAATATATAGCTACAGACTATATTGGATTTAGGTGTGCAATGACTAGACTTGGGTCTAAAAGCAAAAAAAAGAAATCTGCTCGACATAAAAGAAGAGGTTAATTTAAATCTTAAATCGTTTTTACATCATGAAAATAGATGACCTTCATTCTCTATTTTCGAAAAGTTCAGGAATATCGACCGATACCAGAACAATTAAAAAAAACAATATATTTTTTTGCTTAAAGGGGGAAAAATTTGATGGAAATTTATTTATTGATCAAGCGTTTCACTTAGGGGCATCGTTTGTAATATATGATGATGAGCAACTTAATTATAAATCAAAAAAGGCTATTAGAGTAAAAAATGCTTTAGAAGCTTTACAATCATTAGCAAAATATCATAGGTCAAAATTTAATATCCCGGTTATTGGCTTAACCGGTTCAAACGGAAAAACAACATCAAAAGAGCTAATCAATAGCGTTCTTTCACAAAAATTTAATGTTACATTCACCTCAAATAATTTCAACAATCACATTGGTGTTCCTTTAACTATTTTAAAAATAAACAGAAAAACAGATATAGCGATAATCGAAATGGGTGCAAATCACTTAGGTGAAATTGATCTATTATGCAATATAGCAGATCCTAATATTGGTTATATAACTAATTTTGGAAAAGCCCACCTTGAGGGTTTTGGTGGGATAGAGGGTGTTATAAAAGGCAAAAGTGAATTGTATGAATATATAAGAGAAAGCAAAGGGGTAGTATTAATCAATAACGATGACAGAATTCAAAAAAAAAAATCAAGAGGAATTAACACTTTTTCATTTGGTAAGTCGAAAAAATCTGATTTTTTAATTTATAATACTTCATCCAATAAAAACTTATGTGAGGCAAGCTTGAATGACAAAAAGATTACATCAAATCTATATGGAGAATACAACTTTGAGAATATTAACGCATCTATAGCTATGGGTATTCATTTTGGTCTAAGTTTTGATCAAATTGAAAATGGAATTAAGAATTATATCCCGAAAAATAATCGTTCAGAAATGATAAAAACAAAAAAAAATTTACTTTTTGTTGATTCATACAATGCTAATCCGACTAGCATGAAATTATCAATACAGTCCTTTATGAAATTAAAGGAAGTTAAAAAAACCTTAATCCTTGGAGATATGCATGAAATTGGAAAAACTTACTTAATTGAACATGAAAGAATACTAAATTCTGTTAAAAATAATAAGGATTTGAAAATTTTTCTTGTAGGAAAAATATTTAATAAACTCAAATTTAACTCTGGAAGAATACATTTTTTTAATGAAACAAATGAACTAATTGAATATTTTAAAAAAAATCTGATTACAGGTCACACAATCTTACTTAAAGGGTCAAGAAAAATTAATTTGGAAAAGGTCATTCCCATACTTTAACTAAAGTATAAATTCATAAATGATTACTGCAGTTAAAATTCCTTCTAAATAAGCAATAATTGCCATATCATATGTACTTAAGTTAAATTTATCCATAACCGTTTTCATTATTTTCTTGTGCCATTTTAACATTTTATACTTAAAAAAATTCAATTTAACTTTTTAAAGTTAATTAATTAGGAGTAATAAGTTGGAGTGTTTTTTTAACCGATTTAATTTTATAAATACCATCATTTACATTCAAATTCTCACCATCTATTTGAATATTTTTAATAGGCTTTTGTGGAGTTATATTTAAATTTTCAATTTTTTTATAAATACTCTTGCCAGGATAAAAATTTAAACCAAGAACTATTTTGAATACGTTTATAATGTTTTTAAAAAAAGATCTATTTTCAACAATAAACATATCTAATAAACCATCATCAGTTTTTGCTTTTGGAGTGACTGTGAAATTATAGCCTTGTTGATTTGTATTTGACACAATTAAAATTAAAGGAGTACTAATGATTCTTTCACCGTCAATGTCAATAATAAATTGTTTTTCTTTTATACTGAAAATCGTTTTTATAAATGCTAAAAAATAACCAACTAATCCTTTATTTTTAATTTTGTGATAATTTTTAATAAAATCGGCACCAATCCCAAAAGCAACATTTCCTAAAAAAAGAGATTCATTTACTTTCCCTATATCTACGAAGGTATAATTATGTCTTAAAATTAAGTCTAATGATTTGGAAATATCTAAAGGAATTTTAAAATGTCTTGCAATTCCGTTCCCAGATCCTATTGGAACTATTGCAATTTTAAATTTTCTCTCTTTTATCTCGTTTATAATTTCGTTTATAGTGCCATCTCCACCACATGCGACAATCAAATCTGTTTTATCGAGAACAGCCTCTCTCGCCAAGGTTTTCGTTTCTCCTTTAAAACTTGACTCACTAATTTTTACTTGATACTTGTTTCCATCAAATTTGATTTTAACTTCCTCTTTAATTCTCTTAGCAATTTTTGAATTTGAAAGTTTGATAATAAAGTGAATTTTTAATCTCATCTACTTTGGATTATAATACATTTTATTGTTAATTATTCGATTGAAGTAATCTTGTAGAAATAACCCAGTTTTTTTTTCCAATCTCAGCATATTCTGATTTTTATTTTGAATTAGATTTTCCTCTAGATTCAAATCAGATAAATTGTAAAAACCAATTGCTTTATTCCCATCGTAAACACAAATGAAGTTTTCATCCATCGATAAATATGCACCTCCTCCAAAATAATTAATTGTAAATGGAGGTTCATTTTTGCCAGAAAACAAACTTCTTCCCCAACTCCTAAAAGGCTTTTTATATCCTATCAANTCAGCTACAGTTGGATATATATCAAGGTGGCTGGCTAATCTGTTATCAACCCCTTTAAAATCACTGTTTTTTTTATAAATAATTAAAGGAGTAGCAAATCTATTTACGGTACTTTGATAATACTTATAATAAGACTGATTTGTGTGATCTGATGTAAAAATGAAAATAGTGTTTTCAAACCAACTGGATTTTTCTATACTTTTAAAAAACTGTCTTATTGAATAATCAGTATATCCAACACATTTGTGAATAGGAAGATATCCTTTGTCAAACATGCCCTTAAATTTATCCGGAATTATATANGGCTCGTGAGAAGACAANGTGAAAATAGTTGCNAAAAAGGGTTCGTTTTTATNATCTAAAANAGATTTTGAAAATTGGAGGAAAGGTTCATCCCAAATTCCCCAAAAACCATCGTATTCNTNATCATTNTTGAATTCATCTCGTCCATAATAATTATCATATCCTAAGGTATTTGCAAAACCCTGAAATCCCATCGAACCATTTTTTGCTCCATGTAAAAATGAAGTATCATATCCTGTAGAATTGGAAATGCTTACCAAAGACTCTAATTTCTGTCTAGAATAATAAGAAGAAGTATACGCTATTTCAAATGATGGAACACCAGCAAGAACAGATGGCATGGCATGAATTGATTTTCTACTTGTTGCAAATGCATTTGGGAATATCAAACTATGCTTGGATAAAGAATCTAAAAATGGGGTAAAACTTTTAAAATTTTTAATATTTCTATTTTTATTTAACTCNCCCCAATACTCTCTTCCCATACTTTCAATTATAAAAATTACTATGTTGGGTTTTTTNATTACTTCTCTNTCATTATACTTTTTAATAGGTTTTANTNNNNTTGCTACTTCANNATCATTAAATNGNGTNCTCTTTTTAAACGAGTTTTTACCCCAGGTNCGAATAATNGTAAANGAAGTNTTTAGTACCACATCCGANTGAACNGGTTTNNATAANTTATCCATTGNATCTATAAGTGTAATNGGTCTTGTACTTTTNNTAAAGTCTCCTCCTCTAGCCATCATTACGATTAAGGCAGATGAAATAAGAANNCCAAAAATTGAACTNAGGTAATAAACTTTATTGTTTTCAATTTTTTCTTCCTTTACTTTAACCAATTTATATAAACCAATCCAAGTAAATAAAAAAAGTAAAAAAAGTAAGACTAGATTCGAATACTGAATTAAAAAATGAAAAATTAATTTTAGTTTATTGTTTTCTTTAGAAATTGATTCTAAGAAATTCCCCATCATCCTATTTAAATTGAATCTATAATATGCAAAATCAATAAAGTTTAGAATTAAAAAAATACTGTTGAATATAAAGTATAGCAAAGTAGAAAAAAATTGGTGTTTCTTAAACCTTAAAAATGATAATGGAAGTACAGAAAAAAAAATGAAAAATAAATTTGAGTATGCTATTGCAGAGCTATCAAATCTTAAACCTAAAATACTNAGGGACAAAAAATTTTCTAAGTTTGAAACTTGAACTATATCGTTATTAAAAATAACAAATAAAAGTCTTAAAAAAACATAAGCTATATGGGCAAGAAGTATCCTATATATTAGTACGGAATATTCTTTTAACCTCAAATCATTGTATATCATTAAATAAATTTAATAAGAGATGTATAAATTATAATCTCNAATTAAATATTATTTAAGAATGAACCCAGGGAATCTTTAAATTCAATGCCCTCTAATGATCTANTTTTTGATAATTTTTTATTGGCTGACAAACCCCATAGNATAATTTCTTTATAGAAAGGGAAATCGTTCAAATTAATGTCTGAGCAATACTTTTCGATNAATTTATTTAGAGGTTCTATCGATTCGAGAGTGTCTTTATACTCCTTATCTGTAAAATCATCACCTAAAAAAATATCGTTTTTACTAAACCATAATAAAATTTCGTCATATGGTGTTGATTCTTCCTCTTTTTTTAACTTTTTAATTTCTGGAAAAACATCATTAAAAGTCTTTAAAATAGCGTTATTTATCAAGGTGAAAGATATTTGATCTGCACCCTCTAATTCTCCCTCATAAACTAATTCTATCTTGCCATTAATTGACGAAATTGTTCCTAAAAAGTCTGTGAGTCTAACTGAAGTTGATTTTTCTACATTAATAATTAACCTTCTTCTTGCAGTACTTATTAAATTTTCATANGCTGAAATACTTAGCCTGGCGCTAACTCCACTCTTTAAGTCAACAAATTCACTTTTTTTTGCTTCGAAACCAATTTGTTCAACTAGATCCTTAGCTATTTCAGGTACATATATTTTTTCTAAGGAATCTTCTTTTATGTTCGATTCCTGCTGCGTTATCCTCTTTGCTATTTTTATGTTAAGTGGATAGTGGGTAAGAATCTGGGATCCAATTCTATCTTTTAAAGGTGTTACTATACTTCCCCTATTAGTATAATCCTCTGGATTAGCAGTAAAAATAAACTGAATATCAATNGGTAATCTGATTTTAAATCCTCTGATCTGTATTTCTTTTTCTTCTAAAATGGAAAAAAGTGAAACTTGAATTCTAGCTTGAAGATCTGGTAATTCGTTAAGTACAAAAATTGATCTATGAGCTCTTGGAATCATACCGAAATGAATAGACCTTTCATCAGAATAAGATAGCTTTAAATTTGCTGCCTTTATGGGGTCAATATCCCCAATTAAGTCAGATACAGTTACATCAGGGGTTGCAAGTTTTTCGAAAAATCTTTCACTTCTATGAATCCAATCAATAGGGGTATCNTCNNCCTTTTCACTTATAATTTGTTTACCTTCATAAGAGATAGGGTTTAAAGGATCTTCATTAATTTCACTTCCTTTTATTATCGGCACCCACTCATCAAGCAAAAAAATTAATTGACGAGCTAATTTGGTTTTTGCNTGGCCTCTAAGACCAAGAAGATTAATATTGTGTCCAGATAGTATCGCTCTTTCTAAATCTGGTATTACTGTGTTTTCATATCCATGTATAAACTCAAAAGTTGGAGTCCCAGACTTTAATTTATTTTCTAAATTCCTAGCAAGCTCTTTTTTAACAGATTCAGGTTTATAATCTGTTTTTTTTAATTCCGATAACTTTTTTATTGAAGGCTTATTCATTTATATTCTTTTTTTTCTGTTAGTTTCATAATCTTCAAAAATCATTCCGCCAAGATTATCAAGGCCAGCATAAAGTGCTTTACCTCCGTTAATTTTAGTGAATTCTTTTACAAATTGTTGTAAATATGGGTCATGAGCAATCATAAATGTAGTTATTGGAACTTTTAACCTATGGGCAATTTTAGCCATTACATAACACTTATTCACAATTTTTGGGTCAAGTCCAACACTATTTTTATAATATGAACCGTCTTTAAGGGAAAGACAGCTCGGCTTTCCATCGGTTATCATTAAAATTTGCTTGTTATTGTTTTTTTTTCTTCTTAGAATTTCTAAGGCAAGTTCCAACCCGGCCACCGTATTTGTATGGTATGGACCTACTTTTAAATATGGAAGTTCTTTAATGGGTATTGGTCTAGCATCATTACCAAAAACTATTATGTCCAGAGTGTCTTTTGGATACCTAGTTGTAATTAACTCTGAAAGGGCCATGGCAACATTTTTAGCAGGAGTNATTCTGTCCTCACCATACAATATCATGCTATGACTGATGTCAATCATCAAAACTGTACTCATTTGTGAATTGAGTTGTCCATCATAAACGACCAAATCATTTTCTNCCAAATTTANTTCGNAACTTCCTGTTCTTGAGTACATGTTTTTCAAACTTTCAGTNACTGCAATGTCTTCAATTGAATCTCCAAAATTATAATCTCTAAGTTCTGTCATGTCATGGTTTTTNGTTCCACTNAGATTTGTTTTATGATTNCCAGANTTTGATTTTTTTATCTTACCAAAAATTTTATCCATAGCNTATTTTCTTAATACCTTTTCCATTTTCGAGGAAATTTTTAANAGTTCACTCGATCCGCTAGGATTTATTTCTTGAGTAACATATCCCTTTGTCAGAAGATCATTTACAAAGTCGTCAATGGTATAATTTTCATCTGTAAGTTTNTACTCTTTGTCTAGCTCTCTAAGCCATTCAATAGCCTCATCAAAATCACCAGATGTATAGACTATTAACTCTTTAAAAATATTAAATAGTTTTTCAAAAGGAGTTACTTCTTCCTCTATAAACTTCGAAAAGTTCCAACCTGATAATTGAAAATCCATACCAAAATTTGGCTAAACTTAATAAAAAAACCATAACCACTTCGCTAAATTTTTATAAGAAAAATTTATTATCCAAAAATAGATTTANCAATTATTGATGATGACGCATTTAATATTCAATTATTAAAAATTAATTCTTTAAATATTGAAATAAGGTATTGATGTTCTAAATTTGTGGTTAATTAAATNGCAANGTGCTAATCGTATGANTCTATATACTGACTATTTAAAAGAAATTGAAAATAGAAAAAATNAAGGTTTAAGTCCCAAGCCGATTGATGATGCTTCTCTGCTTAATGAAATCATAGCTAATATAAAAGACAAGGGGAACAAACATAGGACTGCTTCAGTAGATTTTTTTNTTTACAATGTTTTACCTGGNACAACNAGTGCTGCTGGTGTAAAAGCAGATTTTCTAAAGAAAATTATTCTGGGACAGNAAAATGTGGANGAGATTTCGCCAAAATTTGCATTTGAACTATTAGGCCATATGAAAGGNGGGCCTTCCATTAAGGTTTTACTTGATATTGCTCTTGAATCGACTAATGGTAGTGCTAAATCGGCATGTGAAGTTTTAAAAACTCAGGTTTTTCTCTACGAAGCTGACATGGAACGGTTAGTAAATGCACATAAAGAAGGAAATAAAATTGCTTTGGAATTACTTGAAAGTTATGCTAAAGCAGAATTTTTTACTAAAATGCCAGAAGTTCCTGAAAAAATTGAGCTCGTAACATTTGTGGCTGGAATTGGAGATATCTCTACAGATTTACTTTCCCCTGGTAGTGATGCACATTCAAGATCTGATAGAGAATTGCATGGACAGTGCATGTTTGATCATAACAAAGAGCAACAAAAAGCGCTTTTAGAATTAAAAGAAAAATATCCAAACCGCAGAGTAATGCTTATTGCAGAGAAAGGGACAATGGGTGTTGGTTCTTCAAGAATGTCAGGAGTAAACAATGTAGCTTTGTGGATAGGGAAAAAAGCTAGTCCCTACATACCNTTTATTAATATCGCNCCAGTAATTGCAGGAACCAACGGNGTTTCTCCAATTTTTTTAACAACNGTNGGGGTNACTGGTGGAATAGGTTTAGANTTAAAAAATTGGGAAAAAACTTATGACAAAAANGGGCAACTTGTTTTAGANGANAATAATGAACCTNTATTAAAACAAACATATTCTGTCGACACTGGAACTTTACTCACAATAAANACAAAAACTAAAAAATTATACAAAGAGGGTAAAGANGTAATGGATATTTCTTCTGCATTTACTCCCCAAAAAATCGAGTTCATGAAAGCCGGCGGTTCTTANGCAGTCGTTTTTGGTAAAAAGCTTCAAACTTTCGCTGCAAAGACTCTTAATTCAAATATTGAAAATATTTATGCACCATCAAAAGAAATATTTAATGAAGGTGTAGGACTTACTGCTGTAGAAAAAATTTTTAATAAAAATTCTGTTGGAACTTCAAGAAAAATTCTTCATGCTGGATCGTATGTTCGAGTAAAAGTAAATATTGTTGGATCTCAAGATACCACTGGTTTAATGACATCCCAGGAACTTGAAATGATGGCTGCAACACTAATTTCTCCTGTCCTTGATGCTGGTTATCAATCTGGATGCCATACTGCATCCGTTTGGGATTTAAAGTCTCAAGAAAACATCCCCAGGTTAATGAAATTTATGAGTGACTTTGGTCTTATCACAGGGCGGGATCCACAAAACAAATATCATCCCTTAACTGATGTAATTCATAAAGTATTAAATGACATTACTATTGACGATTGGGCTATTATTATTGGTGGTGATTCACATACCAGAATGTCAAAAGGCGTTGCTTTTGGGGCTGATTCTGGAACTGTAGCACTTGCTCTCGCAACGGGTGAAGCATCAATGCCAATTCCTGAGTCAGTAAAAGTAACTTTTAAAGGTAAAATGCATGAACATATGGATTTTCGAGATGTAGTCCACGCTACACAATCCCAAATGCTTAAAAAATTTGGTGGAGAAAATGTATTTCAAGGGAGAATAATAGAAGTTCACATTGGTACCTTACCATCAGACCAAGCTTTCACATTTACTGACTGGACCGCTGAAATGAAAGCTAAAGCATCCATTTGTATATCCGAGGACGATACATTAATTGAATCTTTGAAAATTGCTAAAGCTAGAATACAAACAATGATTGATAAAGGGATGGATAATAACAAAAAAGTTCTTCAAGGGCTAGTTGACAAAGCAAATAAGAGAATAGAGGAAATTAAATCTGGTGAAAAACCTGCTCTAACTCCTGATGAAAATGCTAATTATTATGCAGAATTTGTTGTGGATTTAAACATCATTGAAGAACCTATGATAGCCGATCCAGACGTCCACAACGAAGACGTTTCTAAGCGTTATACCCATGACACTATACGTGAACTTTCTTTTTATCAAGGAAAAAAACATGTTGATTTAGGATTTGTTGGTTCCTGTATGGTTCATAAAGGAGATATAAAAATTGTTTCTAAAATGTTGAAAAACCTAGAAGAATTTCAAGGGGAAGTAAAATTTAAAGCGCCTCTGGTAGTCACAGCACCTACATATAATATTATTGATGAACTAAAAGAGGAAGGTGATTGGGAAATTCTTCAAAAGTATTCTGGCTTTGAATTTAATGATGATGCTCCCAAAAATACGGCCAGAACAGAGTACGAAAATA
>PBVB01000009.1 GCA_002728075.1 Flavobacteriaceae bacterium | reverse complement strand
ACCTAAAACACCATTCATAAACATAGTCAAATCGTATGTTTTATAAAGTATATTCGAAAAAATAGCTGCAGAAACNCCNCCNGCGGCTGCCGCAATACANGTNGTTACNAGTGTCAAAGATGTTAATTCTGGATCTGCNGACAANACAGAACCACCGTTAAAACCNAACCACCCAAGCCATANTATNAAAACTCCNGCNGCAGANAGTGGAAGATTGTGCCCGGGTATNGCNCGNGGCTTTCCGTCATCATCAAATTTACCAATTCTAGCACCTAGAAAATAAATGACTACAAGTGCTGCCCATCCACCAACTGAGTGTACTAGGGTAGAACCAGCAAAATCATAAAATCCCATTGCATCTAAAAATCCGCCTCCCCATTTCCAAGAACCAATGATAGGATATACCAATCCTACATAAAAAATTGTGAAAAGCATAAAGGCACCCAATTTAATTCTTTCCGCAACTGCTCCAGAAACGATTGTTGCGGCTGTTGCTGCNAACATTCCTTGNAAAAGAAAATCCGTCCACCAAGTGTAACCACCATCAGCATATCCAGGGGTCATTCCTCCTTCNGGTGCGCCAATTCCNAAACCTGCAAATTTGAAAAAACCTGCTGAGCCTTCTTCAAATCCAGGNTACATGAGGTTGAAACCACCTAACATATATAATAACANACCAATAGTTATTACAAAAAAGTTTTTAAATAAAATGTTTACGGTATTTTTTTGCCTTGTTAATCCAATCTCAAGAAAAGAGAAACCTAAATGCATAAAAAATACCAATCCAGTACAGACCATCATCCATACNTTGTTTGCTGTAAATAAAGCTGTGTTTTCCATGTTATATTAATTTAAAGTGTTACCGCCACGTTCTCCAGTTCTAATTCTTATTGCATCTTCNATTGGAAGTACAAATATTTTTCCATCACCGACCTTATCTGTGGCACCTGATTTTACTATTGCGTCTATTGTCTTGTCNACGAAATCATCGTTNACAACTATTGACAAAAAACGTCTTTGTATATCAGAGGTAGAATAACTTATACCTCTGTAAACCTGCCCTTGCTTTTCATTACCTATTCCTGTAACGTCCCAGTAGCTGAAAAAATTTACATCTACCTGGTGAAGAGCATCTCTAACATCAGAAAACTTAGACTTTCTAATGATTGCTTCGATTTTTTTCATAGATATTTTGTTTATTATTTTATTAATGATTGATCAAAACTATTAAACAGAAATAATCACTACGAATGAAAAAAAAAAAGATTTGGAAGAATTATGAAGTACGTAATTTCAGTATGANATATTTTTGGACATACTTAAATTTTTGATATCAAAATTGAGAATTATTTAAAAAATCTTAAATCATTTAAAAATTAAAAAGCCTAGATACATAAAAAAAAATCCCAAAATAAAATTTATACTGAAATAAGTAAAAATAATTTGTAAACTTTCGTTTTTGAACATATAGAATATATCTAGCATAAAAGTTGAAAAAGTTGTTAGTCCCCCGCAGAAGCCAACAGATATAAATATAAAAACATCTCTTTTAGGAAGATTGTTTTTATCAAGAAAGGAAACTAATAATCCTATAATAAAACATCCAACCAAGTTTGATATGGAAGTGCCTAAAGGAAAAGAAATTATGATTTTATTGGAGTATTTTGTAATTAAATATCTGACCGTACTTCCAATACCACCACCGAAGAAAACAAAAATTAAAGATTTAATATCCAAAGCTCTGATGATTGACTAAATCTAAATTAGTCTATTAAAAAATACTTTATACAAAATAGTAAAAAGAAAAATAAAATAAATGCTAATAAAATTTTATAACTATCTCTGTAAAATAATTTTATAGTTTTTCTGTCTTGTTTGTAGGACAAAAAAATAATCACGACAAACGAAACAAAAAAAAATAAACCAAAAACAATTTGACCAACGGTAAACATTAACTATTTTACATTTTAATTTCGAAACTAATAAATATTTTCATGATAAAAAAAGAGTTAGATTCAGTAAAGTTATTTCATAAAAAATTTAATATTGATTATTTAAATGAGCCAACGGCTAATATACCAGAAGAAATCAAACAGTTGAGATTTAAATTAATGGAGGAAGAAAATTTAGAATATTTGAAAGCTACCAGAGAAAACGATCTTGTTGAAATTGCAGATGCCCTCGGGGATATGCTTTACATTTTATGTGGTACTATTATAAGTCATGGTCTTCAAAATAAAATTGAGGAAATTTTTCAAGAAATTCAAAGTTCAAATATGAGCAAACTTGGGAAAAATGGAAAGCCAATTTATAGAGAGGATGGAAAAGTTTTAAAGGGTCCTAATTATTTTAAACCTGATATTAGAAAAATACTTAAACTTTAACTGCACTAACTTCTGACCTCCAACCGTAGGGATCTTCCTTTAAATTGTATTGAATATTTGTTATAATAGACTTTAATGTTGAAGCATAACTATTTTCAATTTTCTTTAGGTTGTAATTCTTTCCTCTATATCCAAAACTTGAAATTTCACTAACTACAACAGCAGTCCCAGAACCAAAAATTTCTTTAAGTTTACCTGNTNAATGAGCTTCAATAACCTCATCAATAGAAATAGGCCTCACTTCGACTTTTATATTATTGTCTTCAGCAATNTTGATAATACTTTTTCTGGTAATTCCATCAAGAATCGTATCTGTAGTTGGGGCTGTAATTATTGTNTCATCTATGCGTACAAATATGTTCATTGTCCCAGCTTCTTCTAGAAACTTATGGTTTTTGGAATCAGTCCAAATAATTTGATCNTAGCCNTCTTTTTGTGCTANGCGTGTTGGATAAAATTGTGAACCATAATTACCTGCAGCTTTNGCATATCCAACACCACCATTAGCTGCTCTAGAATANTTTTCTGCCACAAGAACTTTTATATAACCACTATAATAACTTTGAACGGGAGATAAAATAATCATAAACTTATATTTCCTAGAAGGTGAAGCTGCTATACAATATTCACTTCCAAAAATAAATGGTCTTATATACACAGAATTTCCAATTCCAGGNTTTACCCAATCACTATCAAGAGTCAATAACTNATTNAGAGCTGATAAAAAAANACTTTCTCCAAGTTCGGGCATAGCTAATCTTTCTGAGGAAATAGATATTCTTTTGTAATTTTCAGTCGGTCTAAAAAGCCANATTTTTCCTGAGTCATCTTTGTAAGCTTTCATCCCTTCGAAAACAGCTTGTCCGTAATGAAATACGTTTGCAGAAGGTTCTATTTCTATTGGTTTATATGGCACAATCCTAGAATCAATCCATCTCCCATCTTCATAATCACAAATAAACATATGATCGGTAAATGTCTCTCCAAATTTTAAATTATTAAAATCGGTATCATTTAATCTTGAAAAGGATGTTTTTTCTATTCGCATGTAAAGATTATAAAAAACTAAATTAGTACTAAATTTAAAATTTACCTCAAATAAATTTACATTTTGAAAGTTAATTAATGAAAAATTTTAAAAAATTGATTTGTACAACAGATGACGGAAGTTCAACAATATTTTTACCTCAATTAAATGAGTATTATCATTCTAAATATGGTGCTGTTAGCGAATCGGAACACGTTTTTATTAATAATGGATTTTCTTTTTGGAAGAAAAAAAATCCAAATAAGAAATCCTGTAATATATTTGAAGTTGGATTTGGAACAGGTTTGAATGCATTTTTAACTTACAAAGAATCTAAATTTAAATCTAACATAAATCTTACTTATTCATCTGTAGAAGCACATCCACTTAAATTTTCAGAAATTAAAAAATTGAATTACAGTAAAAATTTGAATGAAAGTGTAGAAACTTTTAATTTTATACACCACTCGGATTGGGATTCTCCAGTTCAATTATCAGATAATTTCACATTGATTAAAAACAAATCGACTATACAAGATTTTAATATAAAAATCAACCCAGATATTATTTACTTTGATCCCTTTTGTTATAGAGTTCAACCTGAAATGTGGTCAAAAAAAATAATAAATCCCATAGTTAATTCAATGAATAAAAATTCTGTTTTTGTTACCTTTTCATCCATGAATATATTATTTGATTTATTAAAAGATTTAAAATTAGATGTTCAAAAAATACCTGGGCCAAATAAAAAAAAAAGAATGATTAGGGCTGTTAAAACTTATTAAACACTAAATTTTATAAAATAGAATATGAAATTTTTGATAACTGGAGGTACTGGAAATATTGGTTCATTTCTTATAGATAAAATTTTATCTAAAGGTTATTCGATAAACTATTTAACTCGTAATCAAAATAAAATTAAAAAATCATCAATCCTAAACGGATTTTTTTGGGATCCTTGTAAACAGATAATTGATCAAAAATGTTTTGATGGCGTTACTCATATTGTTCATTTATCTGGCGAGAGTATATCAAGAAGATGGACCAAAAAAAGAAAAAGAAATATTTTATCTAGTAGGTTATTGACTACCAGACTTTTGTTTAAATCACTATCAAAATTAGATAATTTGTCTAAAATAGAGCAGATAGTTTGCGCCTCTGCTATAGGAATTTATAAATCTTCACATGATGAAGTGTATGACGAAGAAACAAATTGTAAAGGGGAGACTTATCTTCAACAAGTTGTATTAAAATGGGAAAATGAAATTAATACGTTTAAAAAACTTAACATAAATACTACAATTTTTAGAATCGGTCTAGTTTTGAGTAAAAATGGAGGAATTTTAAAAACACTTCAAATACCCACAAAACTAAATATTGCAGCTCCAATTGGGAGTGGTAATCAATACCAGTCATGGATACACGAATATGATTTATCAAATATGATTATGCAATCAATTTTTAATAAATGGTATGGGGTTTATAATGCGGTCAGCCCAAATCCAGTCAAACAAAAAAAATTCATAAAGCTTTACGCTAAATCATTAAATAAAATTGCCTTACCAATACCTATACCAAAATTTATAATCAGAATACTTTTTGGAGAAATGAGTATATTAATATTTAATAGTCAATATGTTAGTTCTGCAAAAATTATTAACTCCGGTTTTGTATTCAGATTTACAAAGATAGAAGAGGCCTTCTTTAATTTAGTTAGATAATAGGAATGACAATTTGACAATTTTTATAATTTGGCAGAAAATTTGATAAATTTTTAATAAATATTTAAAGTGGCAAAAAAAACCCCTAACAAAAAGCAATCAAAACCTAAAACAAATACAANAAAGGTTNAAAACCAAATCGATGATTTAAAGGCTGNACTTAAGGAAGAAGAGGATAAATANTTGAGACTTTTTGCTGAGTTTGAAAATTATAAAAAAAGGACNACCAANGAAAGGATTGAATTNTATAAAACNGCNGGACAAGANGTAATNGGAAGTCTTCTTCCNGTGTTGGATGATTTTTCAAGAGCNATAAAAGAATCAAANAAAATGAAAAATTCTNCNGACTTNNTTGGTCNAGAGTTGATTTTTAATAAATTNAANGATATCCTTAAGAGTAANGGTCTTTTGGATTTANAAGTCAATAAAGGCGATNCTTTTGATCCTGAGTTACANGAGGCAATATCTCAAATAAAANCTNACAAAAANAATTCAGGCAAAATAATTGANGTAATTGAAAAAGGTTATAANATGGGNGANAAAATTATTCGTTTTCCTAAAGTNGTAGTTGGTCAATAAATAAATTATGAAAGAAGATTATTATGACATTTTGGGTATNTCTAAAACTGCTTCCGANNCCGAAATAAAAAAGGCNTACAGAAAAAAAGCCATTCAGTATCACCCTGACAAAAATCCTGGNGATAGTGAGGCTGAGTTGAACTTTAAAAAAGCAGCTGAGGCTTACGAGGTTTTAGGAAACCCAGACAAAAAAGCCAGGTATGATCAATTTGGGCATCAGGCCTTCGAAGGTGGTCAAGGTTTCAGTTCTTCGGGAATGAGTATGGACGATATTTTCAGTCAATTTGGTGATATTTTTGGAAGCGCTTTTGGTGGTGGTTTCGAAGGTTTCGGAGGGAGTGGCAGAGGTGTGACGAAAGGTGCAAATTTAAGAATCAGAGTAAAATTATCACTCAATGAAATTTTTAATGGAGTTGATAAAAAAGTAAAGGTTAAAAGAAAGGTTAAAGCCGAGGGTTTAAATTTTACAAGTTGTTCTNATTGCGGTGGAAGTGGTCAAAGTGTAANAATAGCTAATACAATTTTGGGCAGAATGCAAACCACCACCACTTGTTCAGGTTGTAGCGGCACAGGTCAGGTAATTAAGGAAAGACCTAAAGGGAGTGATTCAAATGGAATGATATCTCAGGAAGAAACGGTAAGTATAAAAATTCCAGCTGGAGTTGAGGAGGGTATGCAATTAAAAGTATCTGGTAAGGGAAATGAGGCCTTTGGCAATGGAATAGCTGGAGATTTAATTGTTTTAATTGAAGAATTAGAACACGATAAATTTGTTAGAGACGGGGGCCATTTACATTTTGACCTATATATTTCTCTTTCTGAAGCAGCACTCGGTTGTTCAAAAGAAGTTCAACTTGTTGAGGGTAAGGTGAGAATTAAATTAGAATCGGGCATTCAATCTGGTAAGACCTTACGCCTTAGAGGCAAAGGTTTACCAGACTTAAATTCTTATGGCAAGGGAGATCTTTTAGTTCACATAAATGTCTGGACACCACAGGTTTTAAATAGAGAACAAAAACAATTTTTTCAAAAAATGGAAGGTGATGAAAATTTTGAGCCTAGACCTGAAAAGTCTGACAAATCATTTTTTGAAAAAGTTAAGGATATGTTTTCCTAAATTTATTTATGAAGAAGATTTTGATTGTTGAAGATGAGGAGCCTATCAGGAGGGTTTTAAAAAGAATCCTAGCAGATGAAAACCCTGAGTTTAAAATTTCCGAGGCGATTGATGGAAACGAGGCAATTGAAAAGTTATCTAGAGATAAATTTGACCTAGTAGTTTGTGATATAAAAATGCCTAAAAAAGATGGGCTAGATGTTCTTAAATTTGCCAATAAAAAAGATATAATTACACCTTTCATAATGTTAACAGGTCATGGAAATATTGAAACCGCAGTTGAGGCAATGAAAATCGGGGCTTATGATTTCATTGAAAAACCACCTGATTTAAATAGATTGTTAATTTCCATAAAAAATGCTTTTAAAATAAAAAATCTACAAAGCGAGAACAATAGGCTTAAAAAAAGACTTATAAAAAAGCATGAAATGATTGGTAGTTCTACAAAATTTAAAAATGTTTTAAAACTAATTGACAAAGTTGCTCCTACCAATGCAAGAGTATTAGTTACAGGAGAAAATGGAACTGGAAAAGAAATGGTTGCTCAGCAAATTCATCTTAAGAGTCTTAGGTGCGAAAACCCCCTGATAGAGGTAAATTGTGCTGCCATACCTTCTGAATTAATTGAAAGTGAATTGTTTGGTCATGTAAAAGGATCCTTTACATCAGCAATTAAAGACAGGGTTGGAAAATTTGAATTGGCTAATGGAGGCACCCTTTTTTTGGATGAAATTGGTGATTTAAGTCTCAAAGCTCAAGCTAAAGTTTTANGAGCTTTACAAGAAGGCAAAATTCAGAAAGTAGGTAGTGAAAAAGAAATTGAGGTTGATGTGAGGATAATTGCTGCTACCAATAAAAATTTAAAGAAATTAATTGAATCAAATAATTTTAGAGAAGATCTTTTTCATAGATTGGCAGTAATTGAAATAAAAATCCCAACTCTNTCTGAAAGGAGGTCTGATATAAAGATTTTAANTNNCTATTTTATTGAAAAAATATCAAATGAGCAAGGCTTGCCGATAAAGAAAATTACTAAAGAAGCAATAACCGCTTTAGAAAATTATCCATGGAGTGGAAATATACGTGAATTAAGAAATGTTATTGAGAGGTTAATGATTCTCGGAGAAAATCCAATATCTGTCGAAAATATAAATATGTATGCTTCTAAATAAAAGAATTTTTCTCACCCTTTTTTTTCTAACTTTTTCGAAAATTTTAGCAGCACAATCTGAAGTTGAAAGTAACATCCAGAACCTATTTCAAAAATCATTGACTGAGGGTAAAAGTTATGAGTGGCTAGATCATTTATCAAATAAAATTGGAGGGAGACTGTCAGGTTCCTTAAATTCACAAAGAGCAATTGAATGGTCGAAAAACGAGCTTAATAACTTAGGTTTAGACAAAGTATATCTTCAACCGGTAATGGTACCGAAATGGATTCGTGGGACATTTGAATATGCAAATATCGAAACAAGCCCAGGCAACACAATTAATGTTCCTGTTTGTGCTCTAGGAGGTTCTATTTCAACCCCATTAGGAGGCCTTAGAGCCAATGTAATTGAAGTTAAGTCATTTAATGAACTCTCAAGAAGGAAAAACGAAGTAAATGGAAAAATTGTTTTTTTTAATAGACCAATGCGTGCAAATTTTGTAAATACCTTCGATGCTTATTCTGAAGCAGTTAATCAGCGAACACAAGGAGCCGAAATTGCAGCTAAATTAGGAGCTGTTGGAGTTATTGTTCGATCACTAAATTTAAAACTAGATGATCAACCTCATACAGGTACTATGAGCTACGGAAATTTACCATTGTCTAAAAGAATTCCTGCTGCATCAATTAGTACAAATGGAGCAGAGCTCCTTAGCTCTATGCTTTCTTTAAACAAAAATCTTAAATTTTATTTAAAACAAAATTGTAAAAATTTACCTGAAGTAAAATCATTTAATGTAATAGGAGAAATCAAGGGAACTAAGTACCCAGAGGAAATTATGGTTGTTGGAGCCCATCTTGATTCATGGGACCTCGGTGATGGAGCCCACGATGACGGAGCTGGAGTAGTACAATCAATGGAAGTTCCTCGATTATTGAAAAAAATTAATTACAAACCCAAAAGAACATTAAGAATAGTCCTTTTTATAAATGAAGAAAATGGGCAAAGAGGTGCTATCAAGTATAATGAAGAATCAAAAGCCAAGAATGAAAATCATGTTTTTGCAATAGAATCTGATGCGGGAGGATTTTCCCCTAGGGGTTTTAGTATTGATTCAAATGACGAAAAGTTTAAAATTATTGAAAAATGGAGTATTTATTTTAAACCTTATCTTATCCATTACTTTGAGAAGGGTGGAAGTGGAGCTGATATTTCTTTTTTAAAAAGTAAAAATAATGTTCTAGTAGGTTTGAGACCAGATTCGCAAAGATATTTTGAATATCACCATTCAGAAAATGATGTTTTTTCCTCCATTAATAAAAGGGAACTAGAGCTTGGTGCAGCAAGTATAGCATCTTTGATTTATCTGGTAGATTATTTTAAACTTTGATTTTGATCAAATTATTAAATTACACTAAAGAATTTAAATATAATTTAATATTATCTTATCCTGTTACCATTGGACTTTTAGGGCACACTATTGTCCAGTTGATTGACAATATAATGGTTGGTAGATTAGGAACCAGCGAACTAGCGGCAGTGTCTTTGGGTAATAGTTTTATTCTGATTGCTATGTCTATTGGAATTGGATTTTCTACTGCATTAACTCCCCTGGTATCTGAGTCAATTGGAAAGAAAAATAATCGCGAAAAAGATTATCTAAATAACGGATTTCTATTGTGTTTACTGTTAGGATTGTTAACGTTTCTGAGCATATACAATTTAAAAGAGTGTCTTTTTTTCATGGGACAACCTTCAAATGTTGTTTTTTTGGCTTACCCTTACATAAAGTGGGTTTCAATATCCCTAATTCCACTTATCACTTTTCAAGCTTTTAAACAGTTCACAGATGGTTTATCAATGACTCTTCCCGCTATGTACGCTACAGTTTTTTCTAATATTATAAATATAATTTTAAATTATATTTTAATTTTTGGAAAATTTGGTTTCCCCTCGTTAGGAATTGAAGGAGCTGCAATAGGAACCCTAATTGCAAGATTTTCATCTTTGATATTTATTGTTTCTTATTTCTATTATCACACAAATCTAAAAAGTTACTTATCTACCATTTTACGAATAAATTTTAATTTTAAAATACTTAAAAAAATAATTTTTTTAGGTTTCCCTTCTGCACTTCAAATGTTTTTTGAAGTCCTTTTCTTTATAGCGGCTATATGGATGTCTGGTTTACTGGGAAAAAATGAACAAGCTTCAAATCAAATTGCATTAAACCTTTCATCAATGACATTTATGGTTGCTATGGGTTTTTCAGTTGTAGCCATGATAAGAGTAGGTGAAATGTTTGGAAAAAGAGATTTAATAAATTTAAAAAGAATTGCTTATTCATTATTTCTTATCATACTACTTTTTGATATATTTTTTTGTTTTATTTTCTTGCTTTTCAATGAATATTTGCCATGGATTTATTTAAGTAAAACTGACGATAAATCAATGTCAGACGTATTTCAGGTAATTGAAATTTCTTCAAAACTTATCTTGATATCAGGTGTTTTTCAAATTTTTGATGGATTGCAATCAGTTGTTTTAGGTGCACTAAGAGGTATCCAAGATGTGTTGATTCCAACAGTTTTAATTTTTATTGCATATATATTAGTCGGTTTACCTTTATCGTATTTTCTAGGATTGAATACTCATCTAGGAGTTGTTGGGATTTGGATTGGTTTATTAGTCGGTTTACTGACATCATCATTTTTTTTACTTTTAAGGTTCAGTTATGATTTAAATCTTATGTATAAAAAAAGTAATTTGTATTTATGATTGAAGAAATTATAAATTTTGATGAAATTATTTTTTTATATCTAAACTCTTTAGGTTCCCAGAGTTTTGATTTTTTTTGGTTATTAATAACAAATAAATTTTTAAACTTTATCATATATTTTTCTCTTCTTTTTGCTGTCTTTAAAAGATACGGTAGAATTAGAGCATTAAATGTTTTGTTATTAGCTGTAATTTTAATTTTTATAGTTGATCAAACAACAAACCTCTCAAAATTTTTTTTTGCTAGACTAAGACCTTGTTATGATGAACAAATTTCGTTGTTGTCAAGGCTTGTTACCAGTAATTGTGGAGGCAAATATAGTTTTTTCTCTGCCCATGCGTCAAACTCCTTTGCTCTCGCAACTTTTTTTTCTATTGTTTTTAAGAAAGCAAAAATCTTGAGGATTGTAATTGTGTTTTTAGCTCTCTTAATAGCATATAGCCGAATTTACATAGGAGTACACTACCCATTGGATGTAATAATTGGAGGATTATTTGGTGTGTTTTTTTCAATCACATATGTCCATTTTATAAATAAACATTTAAAAAATAAATTGTTTAATTTTTAAAAGATTCTTTCAATAACTCTGGATATAATTTTTTAAATCGATTGATCCTTGGAATAGAAACATTTCTAACATATGGATCTTTTGGATTTAATCTTTCATAATTTTGATGATACTCCTCGGCATAATAAAAAACTTCAAATGGCAAAATTTGTGTTACGATTTTCTTTTCAAAAATGTTATTCTTTTCTAATAGATTTATATAGTCATTAATAAGTTTTTTTTCTTGCTCTCCTTGATAAAAAACAATTGACCTGTATTGTTCACCTCGATCTGGACCTTGTCTATTTAATGTTGTTGGGTCGTGAGATCCAAAGAAGACCTGTAATAAAGTTCCATATCCAATTTCTTCATCATTATAAAGAACTTCTACTGCTTCTGCATGACCAGTTCTTCCAGTTCCTATTTGAGTATATGTTGGATTTTTTAAATAACCTCCTGAATACCCAGAATATACTTCATAAACCCCCTTTACGCTTTCAAATACTGCTTCTACACACCAAAAACAACCTGAGGCAAAATACGCTTTTTTTAAATTTTTAAAGTTACTAGCTGGTGGTTTCCATATCGGATTTTTATTATCCTTTAGTTGCCCAGCAGACGTACAAGAGTTTAGTAATATCGCTAGAATAATGTATCTCATAATTTTAATTAAGTTTTAAATATTAAATGTAAATTTAATAAGCTCGTCTGCAAATTTATCCCAGGAATACTTTTTTTTATTTTTCTTTATATTTCTCGAGTAATTATAATTATTTTTTTTGTTTAAAACAATGTTAATTGCTTTTGCTAAATCTTTGGAAGTATTGTTAAATACAACCCCTGATTTATCATCTTTAACATATGATTTTAAACCTTCTAAATTTGATACAACAATTGGTTTTTCAAACAAATAAGACAAAGAAATTACTCCACTTTGTGAGGCTGTTTTGTATGGTAAGATTACAGCTTTTGAGTTTAGAAAATAATTTACAATTTCTTCATTTCCAACAAATTTGTCAACAATATTTACTCTTTCATTTAGCTTCAACTTTTCTATCAACTTTAAATATTTCTTTTTATTATCGTAAAACTCACCAACTATTAATAATTTAAAATTATTGTTGAATTTCATTGACTTAATTAAGATTTCTAGACCTTTATATTTTCTAACTAAACCAAAAAATAAAACAAAATTAGATTCAGTTTTAGAATAATTAATTGACTCTGGAATCTTAAATTTATTTTTACTAGGAATAGGGTGAAAGCCCGTTAAAATTTTCTTTTCAATTGTTTTTTTTATTTGTACCGCAACAGCCTCTGAGAATGTAACTATTTTATCCATTGAATTCCCAAAGTATGTGTTAAGTTTNTTATCCCATATTTTTGGTTCATGATGTTCCCAATTATCAATCAATCCAACTGTTTTTATAGATTTATTAAGTTTACTTCTAATATAGCACCAACACGGACTTATCAGTGGTGTCCAATATCTAAAAACNACAATTCGTGGTTCTAAAGCATTTATTTTTTTCACAACAGATTTCCATTTCAAAAAATTATAAGCATGAATAATTCTTTNTGACTTTAGTTTATTTTTTTCAATATTTACATTTATCAAATTGACTTNTTCCTGGNAAAAGTAATTTTGGATAAAGTTTTGTAAACGTCCAAACTTCTACTTTAAATCCCTTTNAAGATATTGCTTCGGCTANATAATTTTGGGTTTCTGCAATTCCACCTCTAAAAGGTTTTGCGGGTCCTAAAATAAGGTAATCAAGCTTTTTTTCTTGCATTTCATTCAAACCATTTTATTTTCTTTAGGGAGATAGTTTGAAACCATTAGAGTAAGAAAAATAGAAAACATGAAATAAAAATTAAATAAGTAGAAATTGAAATTTTCAAATTCAATCATGTTGTTTNTTAATATTAAACTTAACATCAATCTTAACAACTCGATGTACGAGGCCCATTTGTAACTGTCCATGACTGATGTAAATCCAAAAATAGTAGTTAAAATAAAAATTGAATAAAATATTTTNAAGTTNTTTTCTAATTCATCNTATCCAGTCAATAACAGCCACAATGCANCATTAATATATGTAAAATGAAATATGGCATAAAAAATATGAACATTTCTATATTCAATTTTGTATTTCTGTTGATTATATACATCGATTATTTTATCTCTTTTAAATCTTTCTTTAACATCATTTGGTCGCCACCCAGTAGGCATGAACCAAATTTTAATTTTATTTATTAATTTTTTAGTATGCCAAGCATCGATACTTAAATACCACAAGTGCTGAAAATTTATAATGAANGGGTTCCATGTATTTACGGGTTTTAAGGTTCCATATACGCATGGTANATTTTCGAGTTCTTCTTGAAAAGTTCCAAATAACCTATCCCAAAGGCAAAAAATAGCGGAAAGATTTTTATCCACGTATTCTGGATTTATAGCGTGATGTACTCTGTGCTGAGAAGGAGTAACAAAAATATATTCTAAAAATCCTAATTTACCAATATGTTTTGTGTGATACCAAAATTGTCCAAAGAGATGCAGAGGGGCTAATAATGCGATTACTTTATGAGGAACTCCAAAAAGTGCTGCTGGAATTAAAAATATTGCTCCATATCCTAATAAATTNGATATGCTTTGTCTTAATGCACATGCTAAATTAAACTCTTGACTACTATGATGTATTACATGTTGATTCCAAAAAAAATTAATTGAATGATTTAGCCTATGATTCCAGTAACTTGCAAAATCCAAACATATAAAGGCAATACAATATAAAAGTATACTTTCATTTAATTCTACAATTGAAATTGATTTTTTGATGAATGGATAGGAAATAATTATAACTCCAATTCCAAGGAGATCCTTCAACAAATTTGTTATTCCTGAGCTTAAACTTGAAAGNGTGTCCATCAAGTTATAGTAATATTTTTTTGAAATTAATCCATAAAGAATTTCCACTAAGACAAGGGAGAAAAAAATGGGGATGGCAATGGTTAAAACGTTTGCGTAAGTATTCATTTATAAATTAATTTATTTTTTCAATCAACATCCATTCTCCAGAGTTAATTAATGGAACTGCAATTTTAAATTTAACAATTTTATCTTCTCCATTTTTAACATTTCGTAATTTTACCTTTTCATTTCTACCTATTTTAGGCATTTCTCTTACAATTGTTTCAACTCTTTGTTGATTTTTGCTTACGTTTGATCCTATTGCTCTTTGTTTAGCTGCTAGTTCCTCTGAATTCAAAACATCGTCTTTTGAAGTTTTTAATTTATCGATACTTTTAGATTTTTTTGCTTCCTGAATCGATGGATTTTGANTAGGNATATTTCCTTTTAAGAGGAATGAAATTATATCTCTGTTNAGAGAGCTAATCATATTTTTAAANAATTCAAAAGACTCAAATTTATAAATTAAGAGAGGATCTTTTTGCTCATGGACGGCTAACTGTACAGACTGTTTTAATTCATCCATTTTTCTTAANTGGTTTTTCCATGATTCATCTATAATGGCTAGGCTTATGTTCCTTTCAAAATCATTTATCAGTTGCTTGCCATTTGTTTNGTATGCCTTTTCAAGGTTGGTTACAACATTTAGGGTCTTATTCCCATCTGAAAAAGGAACTACAATTTTTTCAAATCTATTTCTTGGATTTTCATATACATTTTTTATGACTGGNAATGATAGAGAAGCATTTATTTCACCTTTTTTTTGATAGATTTCATAGATTTCTTTAAAAGTTGTTTCAATTAATAATTTTTCATCAATACTTTCAAATTGTTCAAGGCTAATAGGTGGTGAAACAGAAAAAGTGCTTATTATTTTATACTCATAATTTTTGTAATCTTTATTTGATATGCTTTCANTTACAATTTCCTCACAAGTATCGTATAGTAGATTAGCGATATCTAATTTCAATCTATTTCCCTGTAAAGCATTTTTTCTTCTTTTGTAAATNACCTCTCTTTGNGAATTCATTACATCATCATATTCCAAAAGTCTCTTTCTTATTCCAAAATTATTTTCCTCAACTTTTTTTTGGGCTCTTTCTATTGATTTTGTCATCATAGAATGTTGTATTACTTCTCCTTCTTCAAGTCCCATTCTATCCATTACCTTTGCCACTCTNTCAGACCCAAACAATCGCATTAAGTTGTCTTCAAGTGAAACATAAAATTGGGAACTACCTGAGTCACCTTGTCGTCCAGATCTTCCCCTTAACTGCCTATCCACCCTTCTTGAGTCATGTCTTTCAGTACCTATAATTGCTAAACCACCAGCTTCTTTGACTTCTTTTGACAACTTAATATCCGTTCCCCTTCCTGCCATGTTAGTAGCAATTGTTACTATCCCACTTTGACCTGCCTCTGCTACAATTTCAGCCTCTTTTTTATGGAGTTTTGCATTTAACACGTTATGTTTAATTTTACGAATGTTAAGCATTTTACTTAGCAATTCAGAAATTTCAACTGATGTAGTTCCTAGTAAAACAGGTCGTCCACTTTTAGATAGTTCACTAACTTCATTGATCACTGCATTATACTTTTCCCTCTTAGTTTTATAGATTAAATCATTTTCATCTTTCCTTGCAATTGGTCTGTTAGTTGGTATCTCTATGACATCTAACTTATAAATTTCCCAAAATTCACCAGATTCAGTAATAGCTGTTCCAGTCATTCCTGAAAGTTTATTATACATTCTAAAATAATTCTGTAAAGTTATAGTGGCAAACGTTTGGGTAGCTGATTCGATTTTAACGTTTTCTTTAGCTTCAATTGCTTGGTGTAGTCCATCAGAATATCTTCTTCCGTCCATGATTCTTCCGGTTTGTTCATCTACAATCAAAACTTTGTTGTTCATTACAACATACTCAGTGTCTTTTTCAAATAAAGTGTAAGCTTTAAAAAGCTGATTCATTGTGTGAATTCTTTCACTTTTCACTGAAAAATCTTGAAATAGTTTATTCTTTTTTTCAGCTTCATCTTCTGGTTTAAGATTTTGGTTTTCAATTTTTGCAATTTCTGTTCCAATGTCTGGAAGTACAAAAAAGTTTTTATCTTCTATGCTCTCTGATAAATTTTCAAGCCCTTTTTCAGTTAATTCTACTGAATTATTTTTTTCGTCAATAACGAAATATAGGTCCGAATCAATTATATGCATTTCCCGATTATTGTCTTGCATGTAGAAATTTTCAGTTTTTTGCAATAACTGTTTGATTCCCTCTTCACTTAAAAATTTAATTAAAGCTTTATTTTTCGGGAGTCCACGAAATACTCTATATAATAATTTTCCTCCTTCGTTCCTATCACCATTTGAAATCTTTTTTTTGGCTTCGGCAAGCACATTAGTTAGCATTTTTCTTTGATAAGTAAACAAATTGTATACTTTAGGTTTTAATTGGTCAAACTCGTGTCTCTCGCCCTCAGGGACAGGACCTGAAATTATTAAAGGTGTTCTAGCATCATCTATTAATACAGAATCTACCTCATCTACTATAGCATAATTGTGAACCCTTTGAACTAAATCGTCTGGAGTATGAGACATATTATCTCTTAAATAATCAAATCCAAATTCATTGTTAGTACCATAAGTTACGTCAGCTCTGTAAGCATTTTTTCTTTCACTACTATTTGGTTTGTATTTGTCAATGCAGTCAACAGACAAACCATGAAACTCGAAGATTGGAGACATCCAAGCACTATCTCTTTTTGCTAGATAATCGTTAACTGTAACCAAATGAACACCTTTTCCTGGTAGTGCATTCAAATATATTGGAAGCGTTGCAGCAAGTGTCTTTCCTTCTCCAGTTTGCATTTCAGCAATTTTTCCTTGGTGTAATGCAATTCCTCCAATTAATTGTACGTCGTAATGAATCATATCCCACTTTATTGGCTTACCCGCCGCATCCCATTCATTAATCCAAATTGTCTTGTTATCAGTAATATTTACATAACTCTTTTCTTGTGATAGAATCCTGTCGTATTCTGTAGTTGATACTTCAATTTTCGGAAAGTTGTAAAATCTCCTGCAAGTTTCTTTAACGACAGCAAATGCTTCTGGCAGTATTTGATTTAATATATCATTTGTTTTTTCAAAACCCAGTTTTTCGAGTTCATCAATTTTAGTATACAAATTTTGTGTTTCAACTATATCTTGAGAATTTGATATGACATCTTCAGTTTTTTTAATTTCTTCATCTAATTCCTTTCTTTCGGATATAATTTTTTCTTTAAAATAATTTGTTTTTTGCCTTAATTCGTCATTTGTTAATTTTTCTAAATCAACACCTATTTTTTTAATTTCATCTACTATGGGTAAAATTAATTTCAAATCTTTTTTAGCTTTATCACCTACAAAAGTTTTTAAAATACTATTGAATAAGCCCATATTACTATTTTGTATAAAACAAATTTAAATAAATAAAATCTTTACTTNNTGTGGATGATTAGAAACTAATATTCGTCCTCGTTCCATAAATANTCTTCATCAGAAGGAAAGTCTGGCCATATTTCTTCAATAGATTCATAAACATCTCCTTCATCTTCCATGGACTGAAGATTCTCAACTACCTCCAAGGGCGCTCCTGTCCTTATCGAAAAATCAATTAACTCATCTTTAGTAGCAGGCCAAGGTGCGTCGCTTAAATAAGAAGCTAATTCTAATGTCCAATACATGTATTATTTTTTTGCAAAAATAATTGTTAGTTTAAAATAAACAAGAAAAATATGACTTTTCATTGTGTATTCCATTTTAATTCATTGATTTTAAGTGTTTTAGAAAAAAATCTTGCTAGTGTAAATAAGTAATCTGATAATCTGTTTATATATAACAATATTTCTTTGTTTAAATCTTCTTTTTCTTTCAAAATAGAAATGTTTGTTTCCGCCCTTCTACAGACGCATCTTGCAACGTGTGTAAAAGAAATTAGTTTATTCCCTCCTGGGATTATAAAATTTTCAAGTGGGTTTAACTTATCTGTCATTCTATCAATAGCATTTTCTAAAAACTCGGTATCTTCTTTACTAATATTGGGAATATTATCATAATTTTTGTCATTTGATAATTGGCTAGCAATAATCATGAGTTTGTTTTGAATTAGAAAAATTTCATCTTTATAATCTTCTGGTGAATAGTCTCTTACAACTCCCATAAAAGAGTTTAATTCGTCTATTGATCCATATGCAATTATTCTCTTGTTGTGTTTATTAACCCTTTTGCCTGACAAAAGGCTGGTTTTTCCATTATCTCCAGTTCTAGTGTATATTCTCATTTATTTCTTTATTAAAAAGTTTTTGAATAAGAAAAGTGTTGTTAATATAAACATTAATAGTGCTATCCTTGCTATATAATCACCGTATTTTGCATAAAAAGTAAGTTTAGTTTCTAACCCCACATTCCCGATTAAAATTCCCTTCTCATTATAATTAATTTTTTTTACAATCTCTCCATTCTTATTGATAAATGCAGATACTCCAGTATTTGCACTTCTAGCAATAGCCCTTCTATTTTCAATAGCTCTTAGCCTAGAATAACTCAATAATTGACGATGCCCTTCTGTATTGCCCCACCAAGCGTCATTTGAAATTACAGCTAGAAACTGTGCTCCGTTTCTAACGTATTCTGTAATAAAAGAGCCATATATGGATTCATAACATATAATTGGGGCAACGATAACATTTTCATTTGATTTGAAATTAGTTCTATTATCTTGGACTCCCCTTGTTGCAACAGTTCCACCAAAATCCAACAAAATTGATCCTATGATTGGTTCCAAAAGTTTTTTATAAGGCATAAATTCAACNCCCACTACAAGTTTAGATTTATGATAAAATTGTGGATCTTTATTATTGCTGAAGTGAAAAGCAGAGTTNTAAAAGTCTATCCATCGACCATCCGAAATTCTATTCGATGTATGTGTTGGAGGACTTTTACTTTCTGGGTAAATATTNTAGGATTGAGCTCCTAAGATCAGATTTAAATTTTTATATCTTTTTAATAATTCATCAATTTTGGATTTTAATTCAGAATAATTAAAGCTCTTTAAATTAAATCCTAATCCTTCGTCAAAATAACCCTCAGGGGCAATTAAATATTTTATGTCTTGATTTATATTGTCATTAATTTGTTTTTTTATTAATTCAAAAAGTTCTTCGTTACTTCTTTTATATTTTTTATCGTATGGGTCAATGTTAGGTTGTAATATTGCTATTTGTATTTCATTGTCTGTATGAGTATTAGAATTGTATATTATGATAGAAAAAATAATTGGTGTAATAACCAGTAAAACTATTGTTAGTGTCCTTAAGATAATTTCTTTTCTACTAAAAATCTCTCTCCACTTTTCAATTAAATTCATAATTAAGAAGTTGACAACTATAATCCACAGGGTTCCCCCAAAAACTCCTGTATACTCATACCACTGAATAAAATAAATACTTTCTGAAAAAACATTACCTAAGTTGAGCCAAGGCCANGAAAAATCCCAGTTNAGGTGAAATTTTTCGAATGATATCCACATNCTTAAAAGTAAAATTTCACTTGTTATTTTAGGAATTATGTTTAAAGAAATTCTATAAATCACCATCATTAATGAATAGAAAGAACTATTAACTAAAATTGCAAATGAAGCTCCAAATTCTGTAGAATTATATATCCACCAAGTGGTAATTAAATTCCACAAAAAAAAACTCAAGTAAGAAAGAAAAAATGTAATTGTGTTCTTATACTTCTTGTTACTATCATTAACTTTTCTGATTAATATTAGTAAAGGAACAAGGCTAAAAAAAATTATTAGTGATTGACCTTTTGTAGGCCACGAAAATCCTAATAAAAGACCAGTTAAAATTGAAAGTATTAGATTTTTTTTCAATAATACATTATATATTTATTCAAAAATATGGAATTAAATAGAAAGGTTTATTCTAAAATTTTAATAATGAAAAATTGTACATTGTTACATCAATGAAAAAATACATCCCTAACTTTTTCACCTCTCTAAATTTAACCTGTGGATGCATTGCTATTTTGCTCTTATCAAAAGATAATTATAATGCATCAGTTATTTTTTGCCTTTTAGCTTTTTTATTTGATTTTGCGGATGGTTACTTTGCTCGATTACTTAATTCTGAGAGTGCAATCGGGAGAGAATTGGACTCATTTTCTGACTTTGTAACAAGCGGCGTAGTCCCCGGTATAATAATGTATAAACTACTTGTTAGGTCGGGATTCACAGAAAAACATATAACATTAGATATATTTAACATCAGTTTTTATATTTCAACTTTGTCTTTGGTGGGATTTTTTATAACAATTGCAACTGCTTTTAGGTTATCTAAATATAACCTGATGAAAAATGAATTTAAATACTTTGTAGGTCTTCCAGCTCCAGCTAATTGTATGATGATATTAGGTCTTCCATTTATTTTTGATTATTTGGGAGAAAAATATTTAAGTTACAATGTGTTATTCCTATTAACCCTTTTTTCTATTTACATGTTAAATTCTAAAATAAAACTAATTTCATTAAAAAACATAAACATATTAATTGTAGTAACACTGCTATTCTTAATCAGCGCTTTAACAGTTTTTACCAATTTTGCAGTTTTAACTATAATTATTTTAGTATATATATTGTTTAGTATATCCTATTTTCAACTTAGGAGGTGGATTTCTTTCTAAGTTCAAAATTTTTTCCTAGATATACTTTTCTAACCATTTCATCTTTTGCCAGTTCTTCTGGTGTTCCTTCTTTTAAAATTTTACCTTCAAACATAAGATAAGTTTTATCAGTTATGGCTAGTGTTTCCTGAACATT
>PBVB01000008.1 GCA_002728075.1 Flavobacteriaceae bacterium | reverse complement strand
AGGATATAAAGGGTTCTACAAAAATTGGGGGAGATTATATATTAATCTTTTTAAATAAAGCAAATAAAATGCAAATTCTTTAAATATTATTTCAATAATTTATCCAATCATTGAAAATTTAATAATATTGAGTAAAGTTTGTATTTAATGAAAGATAAATATAAGGTTGTGGGAATCATGTCGGGTACTTCGTTAGATGGCTTGGATTTTGTTTTAGTTGAGTTTTTTAAGGAAACAAAATGGTATTTTAAATTAATTTCTTCATCAACACAACCATATCCAAAAAAAATTTATGAAAAACTCAAACATTCAAGTTCTCTTCATATCGATGACATTAAAATTCTAGATCAATTTTATACAATATATCTATCCAAACAAATAAGTAAATTTTTAAAAAAAAACAATGAACATGAAATTGATTTCATTAGTTCACATGGGCATACTGTTTTGCATCAACCAAACTCGGGAATAACCTATCAAATTGGGAATTTACCTATTCTTGCAAGACTAATCAACAAAAAAGTTATTTGTGATTTTAGACCTAAAGATGTTAAAATGGGCGGACAAGGGGCCCCCCTTGTACCAGTTGGAGAAATAAAACTATTTCATCAATCAGATACTTTTATAAACTTGGGAGGTTTTGCAAATATTACTCTTAAAAATGAAAAAAAAACTATTGCATATGATATTTGTCCAGCTAATTTAATTTTAAACTCACTTGCAAATAAACTTAACAAACCCTATGACAAAGATGGAGAGCTGGCCAGTAAGGGTAAATTGATCCCAGAGCTTGAAAGAAAATTAAATAAGTTAAATTTTTTTAAGCTAAAACCACCTAAATCATTAGGAATTGAATGGGTAAAAGAAAATATTCTTCCAGTATTTGAAATCTATCAAAAATGCTCAATAAATGATATTTTGTATACATACACGATTTTTATTGCTAAAAAAATTTCTTACGAGTTAAGTGGTAGAAAAGAGGCTCTAGTCACTGGAGGAGGTGCTTTTAACTCATTTTTAATAGAGCAAATCAAAAATAGAACATCATGTCTTATCCGCATACCAGAGAAAAAAGTTATAAATTTTAAAGAGGCCATAATATTTGCCTTCTTAGGCCTATTAAGAGATCAAAATAAAGTTAATTGCTATTCTAGTGTAACTGGAGCAAAAAAAAATCATTCCACAGGGAATATATTTTTACCATGATTGGCCCTAATTTAGATTTTAAATTAATACTTTAGTCTTATACCCATTTGATCAGGGTAAATATTTTTAAATGGAAACACTTGTTGTAGCGGTATTTATAATTGGCTATTTAGCAATAACATTAGAACACACCCTCAAAATAGATAAATTAATTCCGGCACTCGCGATGATGGCTTTTTTATGGTCAATTGTTGCTTTATCACACATACCTGTTTTTGAGGTTGATACTAATTTAAAAAAACTTGTCCCAACACATTTAGAGGAAATTTTACTTCACCATTTAGGTAAAACCGCTGAAATTGTAGTTTTTCTTTTAGGTGCAATGACAATTGTTGAAATAATTGATTATTTCAACGGATTTTTAACAATCAAAAACTTCATTAAAACCAAGTCTAAAAAAAAATTATTGTGGATTTTTGCAATACTTGCATTCTTTCTCTCAGCGATTATTGATAATTTGACCGCAACTATAGTCTTAATTACAATTTTACAAAAAGTAGTTCCTGATAGAAATGTCAGAATTTGGTTTGCTGGACTAATCATAATCGCAGCAAACGCTGGAGGTGCTTGGTCACCCATTGGTGATGTTACGACCACCATGTTGTGGATTGGAAAAAAAGTAACAACAATTAAGTTAATTTCATATCTACTAATTCCTTCAATTGTTTGTTTAATGGTTCCTGTAACTGTTGCAACCTTTTTACCTGCTTTTAAGGGAAATATAACTTATGATCATGACGAAATTCAGGAAAGTGAGAATAAAAATGGATCAACTATTCTCTATTTAGGTCTAGCATCAATAATTTTTGTGCCTGTTTTCAAGACCATAACTCACCTACCTCCTTATGTAGGTATGATGTTTTCTCTAGCTTTAGTGTCTTCTTTTGCTGAGATTTTAAGCTCAACAAAAATAAATATTACTTCATTTGATGATGAAAGTGATGACGCTGCTAATCATAGTCCTGTGCACAAATCTTTATCTAAAATTGAATTACCGAGTATTTTGTTTTTTTTAGGAATTCTTTTATCTGTAGGGGCTTTAGAATCTATAGGTGTATTGTTTTCATTTGCTGATACATTAAATTTAATTTTTCCAAACACTGATATTGTTGTTGTACTCTTAGGTACAGCTTCAGCTGTTATAGATAATGTACCTCTTGTAGCTGCGTCTATGGGTATGTTTTCTCAAGAAATTAACAATCCTTTATGGCATTTTATAGCTTTTTCTGCGGGTACTGGTGGTAGTATGCTAATTATAGGATCAGCAGCCGGAGTCGTGGCTATGGGAATGGAGAAAATTGACTTTTTTTGGTATTTAAAAAAAATATCTTGGTTAGCATTAATTGGATTTTTATCAGGAGCTTTTACATTTATATTGATTAGAGATTTTATTTATTAATAAAATACTTTAACAATTTTTTTTTCGTTCATATAAAAACTATGAATATGATATTAATTTTTAATCAAAATTTATTGGTACAAAGTAATGTTTTACAAACTGAAAAAACAATATCATTAATTGAGCTAATTCAAAGTAGTGGAACAGCTGGCCAAATTATTATAGGTTTATTATTTATTTTACTTTTAATCGGATTATACATTTATTTTGAGAGATTATTTACAATAAAAGCTGCCGTCAAGATAGACAAAACATTTATGAATGAAATAAAAACATTTGTTACTAGTGGAAAAATAGAAAAGGCCCAATCAAGATGTTTAAAAGCAGAAATTCCGGTTGTAAGATTAATTTCTAAAGGTATTTCTAGAATAGGTCGACCTTTAGAAGATATTAATACAGCTATTGAAAACGCTGGGCGCTTAGAAATTTACAAACTAGAAAAAAACATAAGTGTTTTGGCAACTATTTCTGGAGCTTCACCGATGATAGGTTTTTTAGGTACTGTAATTGGGATGATTATTTCCATATTTGAGATTTCAAATGCTGGAGGCAGTATTGATATGAAACTTTTATCTGATGGACTTTATACTGCCATGACAACTACGGTTGCAGGACTTGTAGTAGGAATTGTTGGATATATATGCTATAATCATTTGGTCGTAAAAATAAGCAAGGTGGTATATCAAATGCAAGCATCATCTTTAGAGTTTTTGGATTTACTTAATGAACCAGTAAGTTAATGGATTTTAAGACTAGAAATAAAATAACACCAAATTTCAACATGTCTTCAATGACTGATGTTGTCTTTTTGCTTTTAATATTTTTTATGATAGCGTCAACTCTTGCTAAAAATTTAAATACAATTGATGTAAAATTACCTCAAGCTAAAGGTAAAAGTGAAAATAGAGAAAACATAAGTGTTTCAATAGATAGCAAAAATAGATTTTATATTGACGGACAGTTTGTTAGCAAGAAAAATATTAAAGATGAATTGATAACAAAATTATCCAAATCAAACAAAAGAGTTATAATTTTAAGATCTGACAGCAAGGTTCCAATCAAAGAAATCGTTTACCTAATGGACATTGCAAATAAAAATTCAATCAAAGTCGTTCTAGCTGTTAAAGAAAAATAAAAATGAAGTTTTTTTCTACTCCTTATGAAAAAAAATCAGCTATTATAACCTCATTGATTGGGTTTTTGCTAATTCTTATATTTTTTGTTTTTGGATTAACTTTTTTTGATCCACCTATTTCGTATGGTGTGGAGGTAAATTTTGGCACATTGTCTGATGAAAAATTAATTAAAAAAGTAGCCCTTGAAAGCTCTAAAACTCCTATAAATAAGACTAGTCCCATTAATGAATCTAATGATTCAGAATTAAAATCTAAAGCGGTAGTCCAAAAAAAATCAATAGTTTCATTTGACGATAAGTCAAATAGTACTAAAACAAAAAAAAAGAGTTTAGACAAAAAAAAAATAGATCAAAGTGATTCCTTAGTTTACGAGGAAGTTCCAAAAAGTAAACCGGAAATTTCTAAGTTAACAAAAACAATTTTAAATAAAATTATAAATGCTGAAGAAATTATTGAAACAAATAATAAGAATGCTCCAAATGAAAATGAAAGTAAAATAGATTCTGGGAATCCGTATTCGAATACTTATTATAATAAAACAGGATTAATAGGTGAGAAAGATGGATTTGGATTGAATGGAAGAAATCTCGAATCAAACGGTTCAGTAAAACCCGTATGTGACCAGGAGGGTAAAGTAGTTGTGAGAATTACAGTAAATAAAATGGGAAATGTTATTAATGCAGAACCTGGTGTTAAAGGGAGTACTAATGTTCACCCATGTTTGTTGGAGCCTGCAAAAAGAACAGCCTTTTTACATAAGTGGTTTTCTGATGAAAATGCCCCTGACTCTCAAATAGGATTTGTAGTTGTCAATTTTAAGTTGGTAGATTAGTGAGACAATATAATTCTACAATTCAATGGCTTTATGAACAGATACCTCCTTATCAATTAAAAGGTAGCGGATCATATAAACCTGGATTATCGAGGATTAAAAATTTTTTAAATTTTCTTGGCAATCCTCAGTCAAATTTAAAATTTATACATGTAGGTGGAACTAATGGGAAGGGTTCAACATCTCATATGTTGTCTTCGATTCTTCAGGAATTTAATAAAAAAGTAGGATTATTTACTTCTCCACATATGTTTGACTTTAGAGAGAGAATAAAGATAAATACAAATAAAATTGAAAAAAAAATTGTTGTTGATTTTGTAGCTAAAAATAAAGACTATTTTCTTTCGAAAAAAAATTCATTTTTTGAAATTTCTTTCGCAATGGCAATTTTTTATTTTAAGCTTCAAAAAGTTGATTATGCTATTATAGAGGTTGGATTAGGTGGTAGGCTTGATGCAACAAATGTTATACAGCCCTTACTTTCTATTATAACTAACATAGGATATGATCACACAAAATTTCTTGGAGACAAAATAACCTCTATTGCCAATGAAAAAGCAGGGATAATTAAAAAAAATACACCTGTTTTAATAGGTGAGAAAAATCAAGAAACAGATAAAGTTTTTATTGAAAAGGCTAAAAGAGAGTCATCAAAAATATTTTTTGCTGAAGACTTTCTATCTAGTGACATTGAGTTAAGGCATAACACCAATTATCAAAAAAAAAACAAAAGCACTGCCTATGCCGCAATTCAAATTTTGTTTGAAAATAAAATTACTACTGAAATTTTTAAAAGAGGGATTTTAAATATCAGTAGAAATACTTCATTTAGAGGCAGATGGGAAAAAGTTTCAAATAAACCACTAACAATAGCAGATGTTGCGCATAACGAAGAGGGATTTAAAGAGATTATTCCTGAAATTAGAAGAATTAAATCTTTTAGAAAAATCTTTGTTTTAGGCTTTGTAAAGGATAAGCCAATTGAAAAAATTATAAAACTTTTTCCAAAAGATGGGATTTATTTTTTTTCTACACCCAAAATATCTAGAGCATTAAGTTTGGGCCATTTAGATTTAATTTTAAAAAAAACAGATATTAACTATCAGATTTTTGAATCTATTCAGGAAGCTTACAAAAGGGCTTTGAATGAAGCTTCAAATGATGATTTTATTTTTATTGGTGGAAGTAATTTCACAGTTTCAGAAATATTAAGTCCTTAAATCTATTTAAAAAATAAGTCTATATTTGCATTCCAGGGCGCGTAGCTCAGTTGGTTCAGAGCACTTGGTTTACACCCAAGGGGTCAGGGGTTCGAATCCCTTCGCGCCCACATTTTTAACNTCAACTTTAGTTGGGGTTTTTTTGTGGAAAAGATTTCACAAAGGAAACTATAAATGCTGGAAATGATACAACTAATGCTAGTATCAAAACCTTAACTTGTAAGGTTTCATAACTTGGAAGTTCTTCTACCCATATTGCTTCCATTCTCCAAATAAATGCCCTAAATATTATACAAGATGTATACCCCCATGCACCACATAATAAACCTATCCCCTTTGTTGATCTTAAGTTTACTATGCCTGCAATTAATAATAAGAAAACACTTATGTAATCTGCTGTCAGTGCTAGATTAGATTGATCATATGAAATGTGGTACCAAGTCTCATAAAAAAAATATATGACACCAAAGGAAATTGCTAACCAACTTAAGAATTTGCTCATATTCCTTATATTAAAAAAAGATAATATATGATTTTTTAATTGATAATGTTAATTAAAAAGAGTTATTAAAATCTATTTTTTTATGTTAAATATGATTGTATAATGCTCAAAATCAATGGTTTGAAAACTCGATTTTATCTTGTTTGTTCCTTTCTTTACAACCATTTTAAATCCTAATTGAAATTTGAAGTAATTTTTATAAAGTAAAAACGACTCTTCAATTTTTATATCAACGATTTTTTTCTTGTAGTTTCTTAAAATTTTTAATAATAGTTATTGGAATGGGTTTGTAACCATTATTAAACTTTAAGTTACCAGGTTTAGATGATTTTTCTAAATTTATATAAAATCCAGAAACCTTTCTTATTTCTATGCAATCATCGACATCATAAAGATCATCAAGATGAACTTGTTCTTTTCCAACAAGTAATAGTTCTTTAGCTCTTTTTTTAACGTTTATTTTGTTTACATCAACCATAAATTTGCTCTCATGTAATTCTTCAAATCTATTTTTTTCATAAGCACCTAGATTAACGAAATACAATTTTTTATCCGATTTTTTTTTCTCTTTTGAAATAGAAATTTTATATCCTTCTACTATGCTTAAATCTACCCAGGAATCTATATGTAATCTGTCAGGTACACCAAACCATTTCTTTAACAAATCATTGTAGGTATCTTCAATTTTTTCTCCAAGGGTAAACACAACGTCATGTAATTCAGTATTACATTTATCTGCTCTTCCACCTAAAAAAACTGAGAAAAGCTTCATCTCTAAAAGGACCTGATATTTTGTTTTAAAAATAGATTGGCTTTATTCTCTTTAAATTGACCTTTATCCTTATCCCAATTTAGTTTTTCCCCTGGAAATCTACCTGCTATGACACCTAAAAGAATTGTTTCGGTTAATTTTGATGAGTATGAAAATGGAGCAGAACATTCCTTTTTGTTTAAACAGGCGTCAATAAACTCATGGTAATGTAATAAGGATTCCTTTTCGTAATTTCTAGCAGGGTTTTTTTCCAAAAGTCCATTTTCTTCAAATTTAGAAGTATCAACAAATTCATATTTATTATCAATAATAATTTTAGGAGTTTCCATAAAATGTGGTAATAGAAGCCTTCCTTTTTCTCCTATAAACATAGCTCCTTGTTGTGGTAGTTTATCACTATTTGGTAATTTTAANTCATTATTATATGATGGTGCACCTTTTCCATCTTCCCATATCCACNNTAATTTTTCAGTTGTAAATTTTGTNCCGGGGAATATATANGAGACTTTATTTTTTTCTGGAAAACCAATTTCGTTNGGTTTTCTACATTTATTTATAACACTTNNTGGAACATCAAGTTCCAATGCATTATAGGGAGTATCAAAAATATGAACACCCATATCACCTAGAGTTCCACAACCAAAGCCTACCATTTTTCTCCAATTGTATTGGTGGTAGCGGTTTTCTAAGTAATTTTTGTAAGGAGAGGTTCCTAACCATAAATTCCAATCTAGATTTTCTGGAATATTATCTTCTTTTTTGGATAGTTTTCCATCAAATCCCCAATTTTTTGGACACCATGCTCTGACGGTATGAACTTTTCCAACTATATTTTCTTGAATTAAAAGTTTAGCAAGTTTATAGTCATAAAAAGAATGAACCTGAATTCCCATTTGGGTAACNAATTTCTTTTGAGAAGANATATTACTCATTTCTCTAGCATCAATAACATTATTTGTTAGCGGTTTTTGGCAATAAATAGCTTTCCCTTTTTNCATAGCCATTATCGATGCTGGACCGTGTGTNTGGTCTGGTGTTGANATTACAACNGCATCTATTTCGCTCTCCAAATTATTTAAAAGAACTCTGTAGTCCTTAAATGTTTTTGCTTTTGGGTATAATTTATGTGCTTGATTNAGGAGGCTTGAGTCTACATCACATAGAGCAGTAACTTCAACATNCTTATGAGAAGAAATAGCTTTTAAATCATTTAANCCCATTCCACCAACTCCTATATGTGCGGTCCTAATCTTCNTATTCATTTTCAAAATATTTTCATTAAATGGAAATAAAGTAGAAAGTCCAAGTACCGAAGACTTTTTAATAAAATCTCTTCTAGTTTTATTCATACTAATTTATAATTTTCTAATTTTCATATTTCTAAATGAAATTGAACTATTGTGGTCCTGTATACCTATATAGCCCGTTTTAAATTTTCCATAAATCTTAAAATCTTTCCATTTACCATTTTTTTTTCTTTCATACCAATCTTCCGACCATGGAACAAACGTCAAAATTTTTTTTCCGTTTAGCCAATGCTCGACCTTTTTTTCAGTGAAAATTATTTTGGTGGAGTTCCATTCTCCACTAGGATTAAGTATTTTGATTTTTACATCNGGAGAATACATTGCATAATCTGCCCCAGCTTTTTGCCAAGAACTTAATTTGGCATTATTAAGTTCCTCCCAACCTTCGTCATCCAAAAGTTGATATTCTGGAGCAACTTCGGATGTTTCCTNAAAACCTTCTTTAAGATGNTAAAAAATCCCGCTGTTTCCTCCTTTAGGAAGTTTCCATTCTAAGTACAATTCAAAGTTCTCAAACTCTTCTTTTGAAAAAATAATGTCTGATCCTTTGGTATATTCATTCTCAAGTTTAAAATCAGTATTAAATGTTAGTATATTATCGGATATTTTCCATTTTTTTGGTAAGGAATCACCGTTATATGACCTCCAATAAGAAGAATACTTATCGCTAAAAAGATAAATCCATTCTTTATTCTCTGATTTATTATTACAGTTAAAAAGTATTGTCAAAAAAAAGATCAATAACAATTTTTTCATAATTTCAACTAATTCAAATATCTCAAATCTAAACTTTTTTATTATTAAGATGAAAAAAAAAACATATTTAAATTTTATTACGCTTTTGATTGTTTCCATATCTGCTAATGCTCAAAAATCTAATTTAGAACCTCTAGACATATTTAAATTACAGCATATTTCAAATCCTCAAATTTCTCCTGANGGGAGAAGTATTTTGTATGAAAGAAATTTTAAGGATATAATGACAGATTCAAATTATTCAAATATTTGGATTGTAAATTATGACGGTAGCAATGGTAGGCCAATAACAACAGGAATGGGTAAATACAGTCAACCCACATGGTCAAACGATGGGAAAAAGTTTCTTTTTAAGTCTAAAAATGGCAAAAAAACAGAGTTGTATTTGTATGAATTAGAAAAAAAATCANTNCAAATATTGACAACTTTACAATCNGATATTTCAAATCTCAGGTGGTCTGAAGATNATAGGAAAATTATTTTTTTNTCATTTGTTGAGGAAAAGAAAAAAAAATTAATTCAATTGCCAGAAAAACCCAAAGGTGCGAAGTGGAACGAGCCCCCATTAGAAATAACCGACTTAGAATTTAGGTCTGATGGGGGAGGATATTTGAAAAAAGGTAATAACCAAATTTTTTTAATTTCAGTTGATGGAGGTTCACCGATTAAGATTAGCAATTTTAAGGGTAAAATTTATTCCTGTGAATGGTTTAATAAGAAAGAATTAATTATTTCTGCCAATTTCAATAAAAATATTGATTTCGAGCCAAGAAACTCAGACATTCATATATATAATTTTAGTTCTAAAAGTTTAAAAAAATTAACATCAAGATTTGGACCAGATTTTTCACCCAAAGTTTCATACGATGGAAAAAAAATAGCTTTTTTAGGCTTTAATGACAAATTTTTAGGCTATCAACAAAATGAACTTTATGTAATGGATAAGGATGGTAAGAATGTCAAAAATATTTCTAAAGATTTTGATAGAAATGTAACAAGTATTTTTTGGTCTGGTGATTCAAAGAAGATCTTTTTCAAATATGATGATTATGGAATTACAAAGTTGGGGTATTTTAATTTATCAGGACAATTTAAGTTTCTAGTTAGTGAATTAGGAGGATTATCTCAAGGGAGGCCCTACAGCGGAGGAAGTTTCTCGATATCGAGAAACGACAGATATGCTTTCACTTTTGGTAATGTTTATAATCCCTCTGATCTTGCAGTTGGAATTAGAGGTTCTAAGCTAAGATTGACAAATCTGAATGAAAATTTATTTGAGTTAAAAAATTTAGGTGAGGTAAAGGAAATAAAGTACAGATCTTCTTATGATAAACTTGAAATCCAGGGGTGGATAGTGACTCCTCCAAATTTTGATCCTGAGAAAAAGTATCCATTAATATTAGAAATACATGGAGGCCCTTTTTCAAATTATGGTTTTCGTTTTTCGACTGAGGTTCAGCTTTATGCGAGTAAAGGTTATGTGGTTCTTTACGTAAACCCAAGAGGTAGCACGAGTTACGGTAAAAAATTTGCTAATGAAATCCATCATAATTATCCAAACCATGACTATGATGATTTAATTTCAGGGGTTAATTATCTTTTAGATAAAGGTTTTATTGATAAGAAAAATCTATTTGTTACAGGTGGTAGTGGAGGAGGGGTATTGTCTTCTTGGATTGTTGGCAAAACTGATATTTTTAGTGCNGCGGTAGTNGCAAAACCCGTGATAAACTGGTATAGTTTTGTTTTGTANGCAGATAATACATCAATATATTANAAGTATTGGTTTAAAAATTTTCCATGGAATGATCAGGAGGACTATATGAAAAGGTCACCTATTTCTTATGTAGGTAACATTAAAACTCCAACGATGTTACTTACCGGAGAGAAAGATTATAGAACTCCAATTTCTGAGAGTGAGCAGTTTTATACTGCTTTAAAGTTAAATAGAGTAGAAACAATGTTAGTGAGAATTCCTAATTCAAGTCACAGTATTGCATCTAAACCAAGCAATTTAATAGCGAAAATAAATTCTGTTTTGTACTGGTTTGATAAGTTTAGAAAATAATTGGAAAAATTAGAGGGAACCTATTAATTTATTTATTTTATCCTTTTCTTCATTAGCAAGCTCTGCGTCAACAAGAATTCTACCACTATATTCATCTGTTATGATTCTCTGTCTGGAAGCGATTTCCATTTGTATTTGGGGTGGTATAGTAAAGTATGATCCTGCTGAAGCTCCTCGCTCAAGTGCAACAATAGCCATTCCATTTTTTACATTTCCTCTTATTCTTTTATAGGCTTTAACTAAACGATCTTCTATTTTTTCTTCAAATTTTTTGGATTGTTCGATTAAAACATTCTCTTCTTTTTCAGTTTCTTTCATTATTTCTTTCAATTCACTTTTTTTAGCGTCTAAATGTTTTTGTTTTTCCTGAATATTTTCTTGAAGAGTTTTGATGGTTTCATTTTTAAGTTCAGATTTTGCAAGCAAGTCCTTTATTTTCTTTTCACATAGTTCTATTTCCAATTTTTGAAATTCTTCCTCTTTTACGATAGAGTTGTATTCTCTGTTATTTCTAACGTTTTTTAATTTTTCAGAATATTTATCTATCAAAACTTTAGCCTCCTCGATGCTATTTTTGTAGNCTTTTATATTGTTTTCAAATTCATCAATTTCAGTTGTGATTTTCTCGACTTTAACATTTGATCCCTCAATTTCATTTTCTAAATCTTCAACTTCCAATGGGAGTTCNCCTCTTATGTTTCTAATTTCATCAATTCTAGAGTCAATCAATTGTAAGTCAAAAAGAGCCCTAAGTTTTTCTTCTATTGTNATCTCAACTTTTTTAGCCATAATTTAAAAGTATTTTACAGGATTATTATTAATTTCTGAACGAATGAAGGCAAAATTAGGAATTTTTTCCTTAAGTAACTCCTGTAATTTNTTTTTTATAAAGAATTCTGTCTCGAAATGTCCAGCATCGACTAAAAGGATTTTGTTATCACTTTTNAAAAAATCATGATATTTCAAATCACCTGTGATAAANGCNTCTGCTTTNTTGTTAATNGCACTGTCTATTGCAAAAGCNCCTGAACCAGCTAAAACTGAAACAATTTTNATNTTATTTTTTGTGAATCNNGAGTGNCTTANAACACTGATTGGTAATTTATTTTTTANATACTCAAGAAATTTTTTTNCAGTCATACTAATGGGTAAAACGCCTATACTTCCCAGACCCAGATCGGGATTTTTGTTTTCAATATTCGTAATTTCATATGCCACACTTTCATATGGATGGGAATTTATNAAACTCTCTATTATTTTTTTCTTCCTATGGCTTGGGAAAATCAAGTTGATTAAAATTTCAGAAGTTTTGGTTAATTCTTCNTTATTACCAAATTTTGGATTACTTTCTTTACTTCCCAAGTATCTTCCTTCACCCTTAGCAGAAAAACTGCAATTTGAATAATTTCCTATTTCTCCCGCACCAGCTTCGTATAACGAATTTAAAACTATATCTAGATAGCCATTAGGAACATAGCTTGTTAATTTCATTAAGCTATTTTTCTTTGGAATTAATTTTTTTTGATTTTGCAGATTTAAAATCCTTCCAAGATCAAAATTTAAACCATTTTTCAAATTATCAAAAGAGGTATGAATAGAATAAAGGGAAAGTTTATTTTCAATCATTTTTGTAATTATTCTTCCTATTCTGTCTTCATANTTGATCTTCTTAAGACTNTTAAATATTAAGGGATGATAGGATATTATCAATTGACACTTATTTTTTAATGCTTCATCAACTATTTCATCTGTAACATCGTGACAAACAAGAGCTTTATTACACTCAACATCAGTTTTTCCTAACAGCAAACCAATATTATCAAACTCTTCTGCTGTTTTTGTAGGGAATATTTTTTCAATTTCATTAATAATTTTTTCTAGTTTCATTATTCCAATTATTTTTTAAAAGTATCCAATTTTTTTTAAGTGTATNTTTATGATGTTTAAAATAATATGTCTTTAATAAGAAAAATAGTNCTTTACCCATTTGCTATANTTCTAAATTTNNTAACATCGATCAGNAATNTTTTTTTCNATNTAGGANTATTTAAAGAGTATACATTTGATTACTTTTCTATTGGTGTTGGAAATATTTCGATGGGTGGTACAGGTAAATCTGTTTTAGTTAGTTATTTGGCCGACATTTTAAATGATAAGTATATGATTAACATCTTGAGTAGGGGATATGGAAGAAAATCAAAAGGCTTTCAAATAGCAAACAAAAGTTCTAATCCAAATTATTTAGGAGATGAGCCCTTTATGTTTTACAAACAAAATCCGAAAGTCAGAGTTGGAGTTTGTAATAGAAGAAGGGAAGGTATGCAAAGGTTGATAAAATCCATTAACAAAAATTCAAAAAACATATTTATTTTGGATGACGTATATCAACACAGATGGGTTAAGCCAAGCATCATGATTCTTTTGACAGAGTACTCAAAACCTTACTTTAAAGATTATTTATTTCCTTCTGGAAACCTAAGAGAATCAAGAAATTCTGCTCGAAGAGCAGATTTAATAATAGTTACAAAATGTCCCAGTGAATTACCTATTGAAGAAAGAGAAAAATTTATTTCTAAACTAAATATTGATTTAAATCAAAAAGTTTTTTTTACTAAAATAAAGTATGATGAGCACATTTTTGGAAAGAGTAAAAAACTACCACTAAAGATTCTAAAAAAAGTTCCCTTCGTATTAGTAACTGGTATTGCTGATAATACATTGTTGGTTAGAGAACTCAAGATGAGAGGAATGGTTTTTAAAATAATTAATTATAAAGATCACTTCTCATACACTAAACAAAATATAAATAAAATTACTTCTTTCAGTGATGGAAATTTAATTCTCACAACCGAGAAAGATTATTATAAACTTCAACACCACATGAATTCAGATTTACTTTTTTACATTAAAATAAACATTCATTTTAGCCAAGAAGATTCCAAACTATTTAAATCCTATATATTAAAAAAAGGAAAATTAAATTAGTTGACGTGTTTGTGAGCTTTGTATGAAGATCTTACAAGCGGCCCACTTTCAACATGAATAAATCCNATNTCTTTNGCAATTTGAGCATATTTATCAAATTGNTCTGGTGTTATAAATTCTTTTACCTGAAGTAATTTTTTTGATGGTTGTAAGTATTGCCCNATNGTAANNACATCAACATTNGAGTNTCTNAGGTCATGCANTGTTTCAAGAACTTCGTCTTCAGTTTCACCAAGACCTAACATAATTCCTGATTTTGTTCTATTTACACCTTNTTCCTTAAGATATTTTAANACATTTAAACTTCTATCATATTTAGCNTGGACCCTCACTTCACGTGTAAGCCTTCTAACAGTTTCGAGNTTGTGTGAAATNACCTCGGGCATCACTTCAATAATTTTGTCAAGATCTTTTTTTTCNCCTTTAAAATCAGGAATCAGNGTTTCNAGAGTTGTAGTTGGNTTTAGTTTTCTAATTGATTTTACAGTTTCAACCCATAACGAAGAACCNCCGTCTTTAAGGTCATCTCTNTCAACCGANGTAATTACAGCATGTTTAACCTTCATAATTTNGATAGATTTAGCAACTTTAAGTGGTTCACTCCAATCAACAAGTCCAGGTCTACCTGTCTTAACTCCACAAAATTGACAAGATCGGGTACAAATATTTCCCAAAATCATAAATGTTGCAGTACCTTCACCCCAACACTCACCCATGTTTGGACAACTACCGGATGTGCAAATTGTATTTAAATTATTTTTTTCAACAAGACTCCTAAGCTCAGTATATTTCTTTCCAATTGGAAGTTTAACTTTTATCCACTTTGGCTTTTTTGAAGCAAAATCACTTTTAACACTAATCTTCATAAACAGTACAAATATAAACAACTTTAGATTATTATTTTTACGAAAACTAAGGCAAAAAGAGTTAGAAAAGCCAATCCAACATAGCTAAAATTTATTAATATCTTGGATGGTTTATGTTTTGATGGCATCAAATTACTAGTGACCAATTTTAAATTTAAATATGCATAAAAAGGTGCTGTAATAAATGAAAGTACAGTTGCAATTTGAACTAAAGTTCCCATTTCATCTAACAGGAATGAAAAAATACAAATTGTACCTATACTTAAAACTATTAACCAAAATTTATAGTCTAACAAATTAGTCTTAGGAAATAACAACTGACTGGATTTGTCCATACATCTTGGAGAAGCATCTAAAGTAGTTAATGTAGTACTGAACATTGTCGTGAATGCAGCCATTACAATTATAGGATATACCGATTCTCCCAAGGTTGATGTATATAATTCGATAAATTGTCCGGCAAAAACACTTCCAACATCTGAAAACCCAACACTACTGCCAAACATTACTAATGCACCTAGACTCAAAAAGCAAATTCCAAGAATAAAAGTTCCAAAATAGCCAACATTAAAATCAAAAATACCTTCATCAAATGAAATTGTATTTGATTTTCTTTTCTCAATAATCCACAAAGATTGCCAGACTGAAATATCAAGAGGCGCTGGCATCCACCCGATTAATGCAGCTAGGAAAATAATTGATGTTTTATAAGGAAAGACTTGAGAAAAATTGAATGAATTGCCGTTTTTTATTAATGCAACTAAAAGTGCAATAAGTGTACTTACTGTTAGGGCTAAAATTATAATTTTTATTAAATTATCAAGTAATTTATAGTTTCCAAACAAAAGAATTAAAAAACACAGCAAAATAATTAATGTACTAAGTATAACGAGGTTTTGGGAATCTCCTAAAATCGTAGTTGCNAGTGAAGCCGTTACAATAGTTACAGCAGTTTGAATTGTGAAAATTGTTCCAATACTAATAATGAAAAATATCAAAAGATAGATTTTTCCAAGTTTATAATATCCATCCAATAAGCTCATTTTGGTTGCCAATGCAAATCTAGAGCCATATTGAAAGAAAGGATATTTTAAAATAATAGAAATTAAAAGCGCCCAAAGTAATCCAAAGCCGAAATCCGCACCTGCTCTTGTTGATTGCACTAGGTGTGAAACTCCAATAGCAGCACCAGCAAATAAAAGTCCGGGACCAAGCTTTTTAATATTTTGAATTTTCATTTGATATCAATTCAGCTAAAATTTTTTTTGATCTTAGTATCATAACTTTTATTGTATTTAGAGGGATTTGAGTTTTATGCGAAATATCCTTGTAAGTCATTTCTTGAAAATATTTCATTTTAATTACTTTTTCATAAGTAGGCTTTAGTTTTTTTATCTTTTCCAAAAGGTTATTAATGTTTTGACTTTTAATTAATTCATCTTCTGGTGATAGAGTTTCGATTGCAACATTGTAATTTGATTCATTCCTTTCTGTAATGTAAAACTCAATTTTATTACTAGCATTTTGCTTNCGTAGGAAGTCGATATGCAAATTTTTACTAATTGTTATNACCCAACTNTTNAACCTAAATTNAGGGTTAAANTTATCAATNTTATCAAAAGCTTTGGATAATGTTTTTAGAGAAAGNTCTTCAGCAATTCTTTCATCTTTAGAAATTTTGAAAAGGTATCCATATACGTAGTCCCAACACTCATCATACAAAAAACCAAAGGCACGCTGATCGTTTTTTTTTGCTGCTTNTACNGCATCCTCTAAAGATTTATAAACCATAAGTTTCAAAATTTTNATCTATTANATCTAGATAACNTGTTTTGAGTCGCAATTCTCCTCAGCAGGAATTTTACCACATAAAGAACATGGTTCATTTTGGTTATTCAAAAATGGACTTTGACTAGCGCATGTCCCACTAAACTTTCCATTTTTTTTAACAATGATTTTTATTGCTATACCCACAACTGAGAGGGCTATAAGTATGAAGGATATTAAAAATAATTTCACAGTATAAAATTAATAGATTTTATCAAAAAACATGGATTCAGATTATTTTTACTTAAAAATAAATTCTTATAAATTTTTCTAAATATATAAATAGAAAAACCAAGCTGACAACTAATTTTAAGATAATTCCAGACAAAACACCAAGAATTGCACCAACTACACTTCCTAAAATTTTTTCATTCCCTTTATTATTCATTAATTCACCAATGAAAGCTCCTAAGCAAGCACCCAATATTATGCCTAAAGGGCCAAGAATAAAAAAACCTAAAAATAGGCCAACTCCAGTTCCAATAATTCCTTTTTTAGAACTTCCAAATTTTTTAGCTGTAATTAATGGTAAAATAAAATCTCCTAAAAAAAATAGAATTGAAATTAGTAGGGTAAATATTAGAAACTTAAAACTAATTAAATTGTTAGAGCTGAAATAAAGAATTAAAAATCCAAACCAACTTGTTATTGGCGAAGGAATTATTGGTATAAAGCAGCCAATCAAACCTAAAAACATTAAAATTAATCCCATTAATTCGAAAAGTAGATTCAAAATATTAGTTTATTATTATTGATAATATCAAAGTAAAAAAATTGTACATTTAATAATACATTAAAAATACCTTTATCAGATGAATAAACTTAAGTTACTTNTTAATTTTTTCCTTTTTTACATTTTTATCGCTGGTTGTGAAAATTTTTCTACAAANACTTACACACCTCAACAAATTAAAAAAGCTTCTCAATGGAGTGATAATGACCAAATGCCTACTTTTGAGACTTGTAGTAGTTTAGAAATAAAAGAACAATTTGATTGTTTCAAAGATGAAATTGCTAATTCAGTATATAATTCATTATCATATGAAAATTTAATATCAAATCAGGAAATTGATGAAGAAATNATNTTAAATATGNTAATTGATGAGGAGGGAAATATATCTTTAGATAATGTTGAAAACGGTTCCCTTGTTTACGAAGCTATCCCTTCTCTTTCTGAAATAATTAATACAACAATTTCATCTCTTCCAAAGGCTTTGCCTGCAACAAAAACCAATGTTGGAATTTACGTTAAATCTAAAATTAAACTTCCCATAAGAATAACAGCATCTCCGTAATATTATGAGAGAAAAAATTATTTTGGGAATTGATCCAGGAACAATAATAATGGGNTATGGATTAATTAAGGTTTTAAATAATAAAATGTCGTTTATTTTATTAAATGANCTTAANTTAAAAAAACTNAATGATCATTATTTGAAATTAAACCATATTTTCAATCGCACAGTTGAAATAATTGATAATTACAACCCTGACGAAATTGCAATTGAAGCTCCTTTTTTTGGAAAAAATGTCCAATCCATGTTAAAGTTAGGGAGAGCTCAAGGNGTAGCGATGGCAGCAGGCTTGTCAAGNCAAATACCGATAACTGAATATTCTCCAAAAAAAATCAAAATGTCTATAACGGGTAATGGTAANGCAAGCAAAGAGCAAGTGGCCAAAATGTTAAAGAATATATTATCTTTTGAAGAATTACCTAAAAATCTAGATTCAACAGATGGATTAGCTGCTGCAGTTTGCCATCATTTTAATAAAAANCATATTAATAAAGAAACAAAATTTTCTTCTTGGAGGTCTTATGTTGAACAAAACCCCAAAAGAACCAACCTTTAGTTTTAAGTGTCTTCAATATATATACATATACCAGATGTATTTGATTTAAATCTTAAAAGAAAAATTGAATCTGCAATTTTAACTGAGATAGACCTNAGGCATNATGAATTANATGAAAAATTAATANANTCCATTTATATTAAGTCACCAAAAAAGAAACTTTTATCTTCAAACTTTTTAGAGTCTTTAATTTCTAGATTAAAAAATTATTTTTTCTTTAATAATGAATTAGAAATCACCTTGGAATTAGATATTGAAAATATCAAAATCAAAAATTTACAGAAAATTTGTAAAACAAAAGTTAATAGATTAAGTTGTAGAACNTATTCTCTATTCTATAATAATTTTTCAGATAAAAAATTAAATAATCTTTTTTTTAAAAAAATTAATCTGATATCTACTTTTTATAAAAATTATTCGATTGATTTAATATTTGGGATTCCAAATTTATCAAATGAAACTTTAGACATTTTTTTAAATAAATTAAATAAAAANGAAATAAATCACATAACGCTNGAGGAATTTAATTNTANACAGAATAACGTATCTTATAAAGAGAAATCTTTTGATAAAAATTTAGTTATTGATCAATATAATTTTTGTTGTGATAAACTTTTTGAATATGGTTTTGAGCAATATGAGTATCTGAATTTCTCAAGAAATGGAAATTACTCAAAACAAAATTTAAACTACTGGAATAGAAAACCATATCTAGGCTTTGGTCCTTCATCAGCCAGTTTTTATAAAGAATCAAGAAGTGTAAATCGAAGTGATCCCAGTGAATATTTGTTAGAAATAAGCAAATATCAAAAACCCCTTAATTGTGAACATTTAACCGAGAAAGATATATACAATGAAACCATTATGACANAACTTTCAACTTCTAAGGGTCTATCCTTAATAGAAATAANAAAAAAATTCAAGGTTTTTGATTCTTATTTTCAAGGTAAAGTAAGAAAGCATTTAGGGCTTGGAAATTTATATTTAGAAAATAATTNTATTAAAGTTAATCAANAACATAAATACCTTACAAATGAAATNGCTTCTGATTTTTTTAAAAATTAAATATTGTTTTTTTTAGTATAAAATTCATAAAAATATATNATGGTTTCGATACCTTTAAAGAAATTAAATAAACCAAAATGTTCATTNGGCGAATGAATTGCATCAGNGTCCAACCCAAAACCCATTAAAATACTTTTTACACCTAACTCTTTTTCAAAAATTGGNACAATTGGTATACTTCCACCTCCTCTTTGTTGTAGAGGATCTGAACCAAAACTTTTTTTATAAGCCAACATGGCAGCCTTGTATGCTGTGCTGGTAGTTGGCGTAACATAAGGTTCTGCTCCATGGTGGGTTTTTATAGTTGCAGTTACACTCTTTGGAATGAATTTCAGCACATGCTGCTTAAATAATTCACTAATTTCTTTCCAGTCTTGTTTAGGAACTAGTCTCATAGAGATTTTTGCATGAGCCTCACTTGGTAGTACCGTTTTTGACCCCTCTCCAGTGTACCCTCCGTAAATCCCATTAACATCTAATGTCGGACGAGTAGTGATTCTCTCAGTGAGGCTAAAGTCAATATCTCCATATAATTCCTTTATTCCTATAGAATTTTTAAAATCATTTGTATTTATAGCAGCTTTTAAAATTTCATTTTTGTCATTTTCACTTAAATCTAGTACTTTATCATAAAATCTAGGAATCGTAATCTTCATATTTTCATCATGCATGCTAGCAATTAATTTAGACATGATATTAATCGGATTAGCAACTCCTCCACCATATGTACCGGAGTGAAGGTCTCTATTTGGCCCTTTTAATGTAATTTCCATATATGAAATTCCTCTAAGTCCTGTTGTAATAGAGGGTGTTGAATTACTTTTCATACTAGTGTCAGAAATTAAAACAATGTCAGACTTTAGTAAATCTTTATTTTCTGAAATAAAGACTTCTAGGTTATCACTACCAACTTCTTCTTCACCTTCAATTAAAAATTTTACATTAAAATTTAATTTATTTTTTTTTGTAATCCATTCAAATGCTTTGATATGCATAAACATTTGCCCCTTGTCGTCACAAGCTCCTCTTGCAAAAATTGCACCATCAGGATGAATTTTTGTCTTTTTAACTATTGGCTCAAATGGGGGAGAATTCCACAATGAAATTGGATCAGGTGGTTGGACATCGTAATGGCCGTATACTAAAATGGTAGGAAGATTTTTGTCAATATATTTATCAGCATAAATTATTGGATGGCCCTTTGTCTTGATTATTTTGACATTTTCGCAACCTGAATTCTTTAAGCAGTTTTCCAACCAATTCGAACATTTTATCATTTCTTTTTGATGACTTGGGTCAGCACTTATAGAAGGAATTTTTAGAAACTCAAATAGTTCATTTAAAAATTTATTTTTCTCTTTGTCTGAAAAATTTATCATTAATTAAAAGTTTTTAAATAAAATTTAGAATTGTTAATGTAAAAAATATTTGATAAAACTTATCTATATTTACAATCTTTAGCGGGTGTGGTGAAATTGGTAGACACGCTAGATTTAGGATCTAGTGCTTCACGGCGTGGGGGTTCGAGTCCCTTCACCCGCACAAATATTTAAACCTGCTATTTGCTTTTTTGATTTTTTATCAAAAACTCTTCAAGTTTAATGTCGTCAAGCCCTTGCTTATCAAATGGATACTCCATATCATCCTGAATATTATATAACGAGATTAATATGAATTCACTCAAAATTATTACAAAATAGGTAAGCCATTGGGGGTTCTCCACTCCAATTTTATTTATTATTGATGGAGTATATATTATTGGAAAAATATAAATAAATATTTTACAATATGCTTTCAAACTAATAGGTGTTCTATGTATATGAATTGCTAGACAATTTTCAATACCTTCTTGAACTTTTTGAAGATATCCCACAACTTTACCTTTAGTGTTTCTAGAAATAGTTTCAGGATTACTATTTGTAAAATTTATTAGAGCTTGTATGGAGTCATCTAGTTTAGATCTGGATTCATTTTCACCTTGAAGATGAGAAGTCAACTCATTTAAAATGTTAATCAAAAGTGTATTTCCAGTTTCAACTTCTTCTTTGGTTAGTTTTTCATTTGTCATAAAACCAAATTTGATTGACATTAAAGAACTCCTTATTTTACTTAAGTGCTCTAGAGCTTTTTCTCTTCTTCTAAAAGCCCCTCTGATAGCAAATACAAGGGGGAATATAATAGCAATACTTATTAGAGTTAAATCAATATCGTAAATTACTTCATATTCATAACAAACAACTGGTACTAATATTGAAATAATCATAGTGTAAAACGTTCTAATATTTATTATAGAAAAATACTCTCTCACTCTATTTTTTTTTTAAATTTATGTACAATTAAACCGCAATATATGAAACAATTTTTTATTCTATTATTAACCTCATCGTTAATAATTGCTCAAAAAACCGAAGATAAATTTTTTTCAACTAATGAAACACTAGAGGCAAAGATATCATTNACCCCAAAGACTCTNAAAAAAAGTACTGTTGATACAATATACTTTGATACAAATTTTGCCTACAAAATAGATGACACTTTTCAAGAAATGGAAATAGGTATTCGAGCTAGAGGTAATTTTAGAAGATCTACTTGCTACTANCCTCCAATAAAGGTTGANTTTAAAAAGAAACAAACTAAGGGAACTGTTTTTGAAGGTCATAAAAAAATGAAATTGGTTTTACCNTGCTTAAAGCAAAAAGATAAAAATGATAATATTTTAAAGGAATTTATAGTTTATAAACTTTTTGAAATGGTGTATCCTTATCATTTTAAAACAAGAAGATTATCGCTAGAGTTCACAGATNTAACAAAGAAGAAAAAACCAGTAGTTGAAAATTTAAATGCTTTTTTGATTGAGGATGATAAAAAGGTTGCTCAATTTCATAATGGAAAAGTTTTTGAGAGATTTATTCCGCCGTTGGCNATGGATGCAGACGCTTCAGTAAGAAANGCTATGTTTCAATATATGATTGGAAATACAGATTTTTCAACAGCATACCAGCACAATAATAAGCTTCTTTACATTGATAAANTAATAATTCCTCTTCCTTATGATTTTGATATGTCTGGATTTATCAATCCGAGCTATGCAGTCGTTAATGAAACTCTAAACATTGCTAACATACAACAAAGAAAATATCGTGGTTTCAAAAGAGATGAAGCGATTTTTTANAGTGTNAGAGACATTTTTATTGAGAAAAAAAGTGATATGCTTGCTTTAATAAAATCATTCGAATCTGATTTCGACAATGCATCTGAGTATGAAGATGCATATTCATANATTGAAAGCTTTTTCGATATTATTGAAGATGACAAAAAATTTAAAGATAANGTAGTATTGGCTGCTAGAACTAAATAATCACTTTATCTGTAACATCATTTTGTAAAAAATTTCTGTGTTGTCATAGATTCCAGAAAATACTTTTGATCCAACTCCTTTTGAAAAAACTGGAACCATTGATGCTGTATGACCCTTTGTAGAAAATCTTACTTTAGAATTTAGTTTTTTTATTTGATCAGAGGTAATTGCTAGCCCACCAGTTTCATGATCAGCTGTGACAACTAGTAATGTNTTTGGGTTTTCCTCGACAAACTTTAAAGCAACGCCAATTGCTCTATCAAACTCAATATACTCTTTTGTAACGTACTCAAGATCGTTATCGTGTCCTCCCCAGTCTACTTGTGATCCCTCGACTAATAAAAAAAAGGGTTTTTTTCGGGAATTCAACTTTTTTAGGATTGAATTTANACCAATATCGAGAAGTGGTTTTCTTCCCTCAATTAAACTTGGGGGTTCCTCATAACTTATGAAATAACCAACTTTTTTTGAAGTTGATGAATCAAATTGATTAAGATCATTTACAAATTCCCAGTCCCTCATTTCAGTAATCAAATTTTTCCTGTCATTCCTTTTTATAAAATGTTTTTCACCGCCTCCAATAAAAAAATCCACTTCGCTCTTACTCAATTGATATGCTATTTCTTGATAATTTGCCCTTGAAATAACTTTAGCATAGAAAGATGCTGGGGTTGCATGAACAATACTTGATGTCACTATTATTCCAGAATTATATCCCTTTTTTTCACATATCTCTAAAATAGATTCAAAGGACTTGTTTTTTGTGTCTATTCCAATAGTTCCGTTTTCAGTCTTTATTCCGCATGCCATAGCGGTTCCTGAAGCTGCAGAATCAGTTATAAGNGAATTTGCTGAATGNGTTTTCTGTAACCCCACCACTTTGAAATTTTCTAAATTGAATTTATTATTGTTTTCATACATTGCTGCAGTTATTTGAGATAATCCTGCTCCATCAGCAATCATCAAAATGATGTTTGTAGGGACTTTATTTTTTTTTGACATTTCAAGTTTTATAGACTGAGAAAAACAGTGATTTAGTGAATAGAATGTAAAATAGATTGAAAAGAAAAATAATCTCATGATGAGTTTAACTTTATTTGATTACTTAGGGTCTTCGTTTTTCTTATAAAACTTCTTTTCCCCACTTTCGAAGTCCTTAACAATTACAATTTTATCGTACTCTTTTCCAGTCGCTGTATATGCGACATAAGTGAGTTTGTCTTCATCTATTGTGATTACTTGAAAAAATTGAACAAGATGGGATATTTTATCTGACTTATATCCGTCTTTAACATACCCTTNTTTTAGTTGTTNGCGATCCAGTCTATAAAATTTTGGTCCACTNACTGAAGTTACATATACAGTTTTAANTCCTTTGGATTCAATAGCATCNTTATATANTGCAGGAACGTGTCCTCTNGCATAAGTGTGGTCATGTCCATTAAGCACAAGGTCTACATTATATTTGTCAAATAATGGTTTCCAATTTTTACGGCCATATCTGAAATCACGTCCCAAAGCTGGAGAGAAAATAGAATGATGGCAAGTGATTATATTCCATTTAGCCGTGGAAGTTTTGAGTTTTTCTTCAATATATTTTGTTTGCGTATTGAGATTAAAATTTGAATTTAAAACAATAATTCGAACATCTTGGTAATCAACTGTATAAACAGTTTCGTGTAATTTTTTGCTGAGACCATTTTCTATTGGAAGCGTAAATTGAGGACGCCAGTGAATTGAGGTAAATTGCTGTTCGGTCTCTGCGATTAATGGCCAGTATTCATGATTTCCCAGAACAGGTATATTTGTCCATTGACTATGAATAAAACCTCCAGCTTTGAACCACTCTGCCCACTCATAATCCCGGTGAGCATCATCAACTAAGTCTCCCCCATGAATTGCAAAAGAAGCATTAGGAGCAGTTTGATATGCCATCCTAATTACTCGACTCCAGTGTGATAAGAGTCTATTTTGGGAGTCACCGAAAAAAACAAATTCTGTTTTTGAATAATCTTTTTTTGCGGTTTTGAAATGTATCCACTCTGACCAGAATTTATCACCATCTCCAACTCTATAGGCATAAAGCGTATTTGGTTTGAGATCATTAAAAATAACACTGTGGTAGTTTACGGAAAACGAATTATTTCTTTGATATTGACCTAAATTTAATTTTTCAATAGAAGCCTTATAGGTTTTTGGGTTGTACTCAATATTTGCATTTACAGTAGCTTCTGAAATCTGAGCCACACTATTTTCAATTTCTTCACTAGTTCTCCACGTCACAGCTCTTGATGAAGTTGGATCACCATAAAAGGTTAGTATAATCCTGTCAGGGTTTTTACTAGGAATTTCCCAGTGTTTTAGACCTTTAAAATCTTCTTGGGCTGTTAAAGTTAAAAATGACAATATGCATAACAAATAATTTATTTTATAATTCACAATTGTAATTAATTTAAATTGAGGCCTCATTGAATTTTTTTGGAAATAGTGAAAAATAAACTAAAAAATTTGATAAGCAAATCTAAAAAATTAAAAATGAACCTTAACATTTTTTTAATCTAAATATTGGTTAATGTATGAAATTATCTTAGTAGAGGAACCAANGCCCTTTCTTACAAAATCAAAATTTGTTTTTCCTATCTCAAGACATATTTTTTCATTATTTATTAATTTTTCCCATATATTTTTGAATTCTTCTTTTGTTGAAATAGATAAGACACCTCCTAGTTTTTGCATTTCAATGGCTTCTGGATACCTCTGAAAATTTTTACCTATAATTATTGGAATTCCGTATGCTGCGGCTTCCAAGGTGTTGTGTAAACCTTTATTTCCCATTCCTCCNCCTACATAAGCAAATTTTGAAAATTTGTACAGTGAACTCAAAATACCAATTTTATCTACGATTAAAACTTTCTTGTTAAAATCACTTTCAAAATCAAAAGTTGACCATTTCGCGTAGTCAATAGGAATTAATTTTTCAAGATCCGAGATAGATTTTGAGTCTATTTTGTGTGGTGCTATTATCCAGTTTAAGGGTGAATTATTGTCGCAACAACTTAATAGAATTTTATGGTCTTCCCTCCAGCTACTTCCTATTACAAAGTTTTTGGAATTTTTTAAAATTTTTTTTATTTCTTTATCACTTTTGTGATTATTATAATTTTCTAAAACCCTGTCAAACCTAGTATCACCAGTTACTTGCACATTGGATATATTTAAAGTTTTAAGGAGTAATTTATCNTTTTCATTNACTACAAAAAAGAAGTTTATCTTTTTTAATACGCCTACCATACCAAAAGAGAATAAGTTGAAGAAAATTTGACTCTTTCTAAATGAAGATGAGATTGAGAAAATTTTTATATCTGCTTTGTGAACATACTTTATAAGATTTGGCCAAAACTCATTTTTTACAAGTAATAATAGCTTAGGTTGAATTTTATTTATAAAATGATTTAATTCTTTTTTTCTGTCAAATGGTAAATACGTTATTATCTTAGCAAGATTGAATTTTTTAGCTGAATTAAATCCCGACTTGGAAAAAAAAGTAATTACAAACTCTGTAATGGGTTTTGATTTTTTAATTTTTCTCAAAAGTGGTTTTATTTGTTCAAACTCACCCATTGAAGAGCAGTGAACCCAAATAACAAAATTTTTTTTAGAATTATTAAAATGTTTAATATCATTTGAAATTCTATTACGACTATTTAAAAATTCTTGAATCTTTGGAAAAAAAAGAGCTAAAATCTTNATTATTAGTAAACAAAACTCATAANATAAAGAGTAAATCATAAAGACAAAAATAGTTTATTTGTAATACTTTAAAATTAAATGGTTTTTTACCTTTGCTAAAATTCTTTCATGAACTCTATAAAGATGGTTGACCTTAAAGGTCAATATGACGCAATTAAAGAGGAACTAGATATTTCATTAGATTCTGTGNTAAATACAACTAGTTTTATAAATGGNCCTGCTGTAAAAGAATTTCAAACTAACTTGCAAAAATATCTAAATGTTAAGCATGTAATTCCATGTGCAAACGGGACAGATGCTCTCCAATTAGCAATAATGAGTTTAAATTTGAGTCCAGGAGATGAAATTATCACTTCAGANTTCACGTTCGCTTCTACTGCAGAGGTAGTTCTTTTAATGGGTTTGAANCTTAGGTTAGTAGATATTAATCAAAAAACATTTAACCTCGATCCTTCATCCATTGAAAGAGCAATAACTNCAANGACAAAAGCTATAATNCCNGTTCATTTATTTGGTCAACCTGCAGANATGGAAAAAATAGTTGAAATAGCAAAACAAAATAANCTTAAAATTATCGAAGATAATGCNCAAGCCCTNGGGGCAGCATANACTTTNAATAATGGATTGAGAAAAAAAACTGGGACAATTGGAGATATAGGGACTACATCTTTTTTCCCTTCAAAAAACCTAGGTGCTTATGGAGATGGAGGGGCNATTTATACAGATAACGACTCATTGGCAGAAAAAATNAGAATCCTTGCTAACCATGGAATGGACAAAAGATATTATCATGATTTGGTAGGATTNAATTCTAGATTGGATTCTATACAAGCAGCAATACTAGANGTAAAATTAAAATATCTNGATAATTATAACGAGAGGAGAAGAGATTCTGCTTCAAGATATTCAAGTAATCTTAAAGGAATTAATAATGTAATTACCCCAAACATACCCCCTGACTCCCATAGTCATGTTTTTCACCAGTATACTTTAAGAATTTTAGAATCTAAAAGAGATTTGTTAGCTGAGCATTTGACAAAAAATTCAATTCCATATGGAATTTACTATCCAGTACCTCTCCATAAACAAAAAGCTTACTATAACCCTNAGGTAGATAATAAATTTTTCCCNGTAACAAANAGGGCTGTTANTGAAGTTATATCGTTACCTATGCATACCGANCTTTCAAATGATCAAATTGATTACATCTCAGANAAAATAATAAAGTTNTTGAATTAGAAAGGATTAAAATTCTAGATTAACACCTTGATTTATTTTTTTGATTAATCCTTGTAAAACCCTCCCCGGTCCAACTTCAACAAAATTTTTTATACCGTCATTTATCATCTGATTTATCGATTGTGTCCAAAGTACGGGGGAAATTAATTGATCAACCAAATTTTTTCTAATTTCTTCAACACTTGAGACACCTTTTCCAACTGAATTTTGGTAAATTAAACATGNAGGTTTTTTAAATTGAATTTTTTGAATATATTTTTCTAATACTTTTTTAGCTGGTAACATTAAAGGAGAATGAAATGCCCCTCCAACATTTAATGAAATAACTTTTCTNGCACCATTTTCNATTAGATGTTTNGATACATTATTAATTGCGTNTTTTTCTCCTGAAACNACAATTTGTCCAGGACANTTATAGTTCGCAGGAACTACAATCTCTTTAATTTTCATACAGCAATTTTCTACAACNTCATTNCCAAGNCCAATNACTGCTGCCATTGTTCCAGGATTCATTTCGCAAGCTTTTTTCATTTCATTAGCTCGNATTCTTACTAGTTTAAGTCCATCTTGAAATGAAATTGAATTNGAAACCACTANGGCAGAAAACTCTCCTAGNGAATGACCAGCCACTCCNANAAGTNGANCNTTTTTTTTAANCAGTCTTGATTTTATAATTGAGTGAATGAATATAGCAGGTTGGGCAATATTTGTTTCAGTAAGTTCTTGTTGATTTCCCTCAAACATGATTTCAGTAATTTTAAAATCAAGAATTTTATTTGCTTGCGAAAAAATTTTTTTAGCTTCCTCATATTGATCGAACAAATCTTTACCCATTCCTACAAATTGTGATCCTTGACCAGGAAATACTTGAGCATATTTCATGTTTTTCTTTTATATGTTAAAAATGAATAATTATAATTTTCTAATTCAGATTTCTTTATGTCATGTCTTTTAACAACTTCCCATTTATTTAAATTAATCTTTGGGAAAAAAGTATCACTTTTAAATTTATGATGAATTCTTGTAAGTTCAATGTAGGATGAATACTTCATAAATAATTCATATATCTCACCACCACCAACTATATATGGCTTGGGGTCATGTCTTGTTTCCTCAATTGCTTTTTCAACACTATTTACAACAACAGCATCATTGAAAGTAATATTCTTTTTTCTAGACAAAATTATATTTTTTCTGTTTGGTAATGCTTTGGGCAGAGATTCAAAAGTTTTTCTTCCCATAATTATACAATGACCATTAGTCAAGTCTTTAAAATGTTTCAAATCGCGTGGGATATGCCAAACTAGTTTATTGTTTAACCCCAAACCGTTGTCCTCTGCAACTGCTGCAATCATTGTAATTTCTTGATTTAATTTGTTCATTATTTAAAAAGCCTAATTAAATTTCTATTGTTAATTTCAATCAATTTTAAATTGAAACTACTGCCTTAATTGCAGGATGAGGATTATAATCTATAAGTTCAAAATCATCAAAAGTAAAGTTAAAAACATCATCTATATCTGGATTGATTTTAATTCTAGGTAGGTTTTTTGGTTTTCTTTTAAGTTGAATTTCTACTTGTTCAAGGTGATTAGAATATATATGAACATCTCCAAATGTATGAATGAATTCTCCAACTTCTAATTTACAAACTTGAGCAATCATCATTGTTAAAAGAGAGTATGAAGCTATGTTAAATGGAACTCCCAAAAAAACATCTGCACTTCTTTGATAAAGTTGGCAAGAAAGTTTTGAATTTGAAACATAAAATTGAAAAAACGCATGACAGGGAGGTAAGGCAGCTTTTCCGTTTTGAATATTTTCTGAAAAACTATAATTATTGTCAGGAAGTACGCTTGGATTCCATGCCGTTACAAGAAGTCTTCTACTATCTGGATTTGTTTTTAGTGAATTAATTACACCTTTGATTTGGTCAATACCATCATTATTCCAATTTCTCCATTGAAACCCGTAAATTGGACCNAAATCACCTTTTTCGTCAGCCCATTCATTCCAAATCCTAACTCCATTCTCTTTTAAATATGAAATGTTAGTGTCTCCTTTTAAAAACCATAGCAATTCATAAATTATTGACTTTAAATGTAGTTTTTTAGTTGTTACCATAGGAAACCCTTTTGACAAGTCNAAACGCATTTGATACCCGAAAATGCTNNGGGTACCAGTTCCAGTTCTATCNTTTTTATAATCNCCTGAACTTTTAATTTTCTTTAGTAAATCTAAGATATTGTTGCATTTTACAAAGATATATTTGTNTGTTGGTTTTTANTTTAAGCTATTTTNTTTTTTATTAAAATAAGTAAGTTAATAAGTTATTTATCCTTTTTTTCTTAGAGACAACTCATCTCTTACTTTAGCGGCAGATTCATAATCTTCTTCTTTTACAAATTTCTTTAACAAAGCCTTTAAATCNTTTAAAGCAATTTTACTAAAATCCTTTTCCTTATCACCGGATGTTTGCTCTTTTATAAAGTTTTTTATCCACCGTTTGTGATCGTTTTCTCCACCAAGCTTACTTTTATCATTTTTAAAACCAGCTTTTTTTAAGATATTTTCATAAGTAAAAATCGGAGNGTTAAACCTTATAGACAATGCGACCGCATCAGATGTTCTTGCATCAATAATTTCCTCTATTTTATCTCTAACACATATTAAACTAGAGTAAAATACTCCATCTACTAGTTTATGTATAATAATTTTTTTTATAACTATCCCATNCCTGACAAAACAATTGTACATTAAATCGTGAGTTATAGGTCTTGGTGGGTTTATTTCTTTTTCGAGTCCTATAGCAATTGATTGAGCCTCAAATGCTCCAATAATTATTGGAAGATTTCTATCACCATTTGCTTCGGAAAGAATTAAAGCATAAGCGCCTGTTTGCCCTTGGCTATAAGAAATCCCTTTAATTATCATTTCAACTAATACCATAAAATATCTAATGTATAAATTAAATAATTTTCAGCAAAGTGAAATGCANAGCAAAATGTAACAAATTAGAGTTTTTAAATTTTTAAAAATTGTAAATTTGTTTTCAATTTATATATAATGAAGACAGTTCAGTTTAGGGAAGCAATTGCGGAAGCGATGTCAGAAGAGATGAGAAGAGATGAGAGTATTTTTTTAATGGGTGAAGAAGTTGCTGAGTATAATGGGGCNTACAAAGCTTCAAAAGGAATGTTAGATGAATTTGGTTCTAAAAGAGTAATAGATACTCCGATTTCNGAATTAGGATTTGCAGGAATAGGAGTNGGTTCTACAATGACTGGTAATAGACCAATTATAGAATTTATGACTTTCAACTTTGCATTGGTTGGAATTGACCAAATTATCAACAATGCTTCCAAAATAAGGCAGATGTCTGGGGGTCAGTTTCCCTGCCCAATTGTATTTAGAGGACCGACTGGTTCTGCAGGTCAATTGGCTGCAACTCATTCACAGGCTTTTGAAAGCTGGTATGCTAATTGTCCTGGTCTAAAAGTNATTGTACCTTCAAATCCCTATGATGCTAAAGGCCTNCTTAAATCAGCAATAAGAGACAATGATCCTGTAATATTTATGGAATCTGAACAAATGTATGGTGACAAAGGAGAAATTCCAGAAAATGAATACACCCTTCCTATTGGTGTTGCAGATGTTGTAANATNTGGAAATCAGGTAACTGTTGTATCTTTTGGTAAAATTATCAAAGAGGCATTAAAAGCGTCTGAAAAATTAGAGAGTGAGGGTATAAGTTGTGAAATTATAGATCTAAGGACNATTCGTCCTATGGATCACAAAACTATCTTNGAATCAGTAAAAAAAACAAATCGACTGGTTATACTAGAAGAGGCATGGCCATTTGGGAATGTTTCAACAGAAATATGTTATCAAGTACAAAATCAAATTTTTGACTATCTAGATGCACCAATTGAAAAAATTAATACAGCGGACACCCCAGCCCCTTTTTCTCCTAAGTTACTAGATGAGTGGTTACCAAACTCTGAAAGCGTAATAAAAGCTGTAAAAAAGGTAATGTATTATTAAAATTCTATGCTAAAAGTGGCGCAATCACCAAAGCGACTACAGATATTAACTTTAGTAATATATTTAAAGAGGGTCCTGAAGTATCTTTAAATGGATCTCCAACNGTGTCGCCAACTACTGCAGCTTTATGTGCTTCACTTCCCTTTCTNCCATCTTCCTCTATCATTTTTTTTGCATTATCCCAAGCACCNCCAGAATTGGATTGGAAAATTGCCATCAAAACACCTGAAGAAGTCACTCCCGCTAGAAGTCCCCCAAGCATTTCAGCACCTCCNCCAAAACCAATAATTACGGGAACTAATATTGCCATTAAGCCCGGTATGATCATTTCTTTCAGTGCTGCATTTGTAGAAATTTCTACGCATTTGCTATATTCNGCAACACCATCAGCTTCTTCGAAAATTTTCAAATCACTTTTACTAGCTTTTGATAAGTCGGAATCGTATTTTTTCATTACTTCTAGTGCAGCCCTTAGCTTTGGAAGTTCTTTGAACTGACGTCTTACCTCTTCAATCATACTCATAGCAGCTTTTCCAACTGCATTCATGGAAAGTGCAGAAAAGACAAATGGAAGCATAGCACCAATCAAAAGTCCAACCATTACTGTGGGATTAGAAATGTCAATAGTTTTAATTTTTGCGGTTTGCATAAAAGCGGCAAATAACGCAAGAGCAGTTAGGGCAGCTGAAGCAATAGCAAAACCCTTGCCAATTGCTGCTGTTGTGTTTCCAACTGCATCTAATTTGTCTGTTCTTTCCCTAACCTCAGGTGGTAAATCAGCCATTTCAGCTATTCCACCTGCATTATCTGATATTGGACCATAGGCGTCAACAGCCAGTTGAATTCCAGTATTTGCAAGCATGCCTACTGCAGATATTGCAATGCCATATAAACCTGCAAAGTAATAAGATGCAAGAATTGCAATTGAAATCAAAAGGATTGGTATGGCAGTTGATATCATTCCAACACCCAAACCTGCAATTATTGTAGTTGCTGGACCTGTTTCCGATTGTCTGACAATTGATAGAACAGGTGATTTTCCAGTTGCTGTGTAATACTCAGTTATTTTTCCAACACATAGACCAACTATCAAACCTGAAATCGTTGCCATGAAAACTCCGTTTGATGTGTATTCTTTACCTTCTAATAGCCACACTTTTGGTAAGAAAAAATCAATCAAAAAATATGTTGAAATTAAGACAAAAAAGGCAGATAGAAATTCTCCTGTATTCAAAGCTTTGTGAGGACTTCCACCTTCTTTGACTCGAACAAAAAAAGTTCCAATTATTGACATGATAATTCCCGTTGCTGCAATGAATAACGGTAAAATTACCGCATTAATCTCTTTACCTTGAAACTCATTAAGGTTCATAAATGCAGCACCCAGAACCATTGTTCCAATTATGGAGCCCACAAAAGATTCAAATAAGTCAGCTCCCATTCCAGCAACATCACCAACATTATCACCAACATTATCAGCAATTGTTGCAGGATTTAAAGGGTGATCTTCAGGAATACCTGCTTCAACTTTACCAACTAAATCAGCACCCACATCGGCAGCCTTTGTATAAATTCCTCCACCAACTCTGGCGAAAAGAGCAATTGAAGACGCACCTAGCGAAAATCCTGAAATTAGTTTAATAACGGTATCGGTGTTATCAAAAAATTCTGAAAAAACAATAAAAAGTGATCCAATTCCTAAAACACCTAATCCAACAACTCCTAAACCCATAACCGCCCCACCTGAAAAAGCAATTTCAAGAGCTTTTCCTAGCGAATGCCTAGCGGCTTCTGTTGTTCTAACATTTGCTTTTGTAGCTACTTTCATCCCAATGAAACCAGCTAGTGCAGAACAAATTGCACCAAGTANAAATGAAACAGAAACTAACCAACTTGTTCCTTCATTCTCACCTTTTAGAGCCAACAAAAGAGAAGTAAAAAAAACAAAAACAGCCAAGATTTTATACTCAGCTTTTAGAAAAGCCATTGCTCCATCTGAAATATTTTTTGCAATTCTTTCCATTTTTTCAGAACCTACATCATTTGATGTAACCCATCTATTTTTTAAATAAACAAAAACCAAAGCTATTATGCCAGANAGNGGAATAAAANAAATTAAATCCATATAATTAATTTTGTGGCAAATATAGTATTTAATATAATTACAATATTAGTTTANTANCACTAATTATTTGAATTAGAATAAACCATTAATTTCCTTATCAATAAGGCTTATAACATCTCCAAAGGCCTTTGGATCAGCTACAAAATTCACTTTATCTACATCAATTGAAATAATTTTACCCTTGTCATAATCTTGAACCCAAGCTTCATAACGTTCATTCAATCTACTTAAATAATCAATACTTATTGAATTTTCATACTCNCTTCCTCTAAGTTGAATATTTTCGACAAGTTTTGAAATGCTGCTCCTTAAATAAATCATTATATCAGGACCTTTTACCAGTTTCTCCATTAGAGANAACATATTTTTATAGTTTTCGAAATCTCTTTTNGTTAGCAATCCCATTGAATGTAAATTCGGAGCGAATATGTAAGCATCTTCATAAATTGACCTGTCTTGTATAATCTTTTTTCCACTTTTTTGAATATCAAGAATTTGGCTAAATCTATTATATAAAAAATAAATTTGTAGATTAAAAGACCACCTTTCCATTTCATGATAAAAATCATCTAAATATGGGTTTTCTAAAACTTCTTCATAGTGTGCCTGCCACCTGTAATGTTTGGCTAACAATTTTGTAAGTGTGGTTTTTCCAGCCCCAATATTTCCGGCGATAGCTATATGCATGAATGTACTATTAAAGAATGTTTTAGCAAGTTCACTAAAATAATACCAATTTTTATAAATAAAAATTAAGCATGTGTTTTTTTGACAAATTTGTAATAAAATTTATTATATTTGTTGAAATAACGAGGAAGGATTTGTCTGATTGCAAACCTCGAAAAAAAAATGCTAAAGCAGAATTGCTTTCAAAGAGTAATCTTCAAATCCTTCCTGAAAGCAAATACGATGAATACATTTTTTACATCTGAGTCAGTTAGTGAAGGTCACCCAGATAAAGTTTCAGATCAAATAAGTGATGCAATTCTTGATAATTATTTAGCTTTCGACCCTGAAAGCAAAGTGGCTTGTGAAACTTTGGTCACGACTAATAAGGTAATAGTTGCAGGTGAGGTCAAATCAAAAGCCATAATAAATATTGAAAAAATTGTTAGAGAAACCATCAAAAAAATTGGATATACAGACTCTAGAATTAAATTTAGNGCTGATGAATGTGAAGTTTCTTGTTTAATTCATTCTCAATCAGAGGATATAAATCGAGGTGTTGAAAAAATTGATAAGAAAAACCAAGGTGCTGGTGATCAAGGAATAATGTTTGGTTATGCAACTGATGAAACAACAAATTTGATTCCTTTAACGTTAGATTTATCTCACAAGATTCTCAAAGAATTATCTATTTTAAGGAGGCAAGGAAATCAAATTGATTATTTACGTCCTGACTCTAAATCGCAGGTCACAGTAGAATATGGCAAGAATGGAATTCCAGTATCCATTGACACAATTCTAGTTTCAACGCAGCACGATCCCTTCTCAAAAGACGATAAAGAAATGGTTGAAAAGATTAAAAAAGATATTGTCGAAATTTTATTACCTCGAGTTTTTGATAATGAGCATCAAAAAATAAGGTCTCTGTATAATGAAAACACCAAAATAATTGTTAATCCAACTGGTAAATTTGTTATAGGTGGACCTCATGGAGATACCGGTCTTACTGGAAGAAAAATAATCGTTGACACTTATGGTGGATGGGGAGCTCACGGAGGTGGAGCTTTTAGTGGTAAAGATCCTAGTAAAGTAGATAGAAGTGCAGCTTATGCAGCAAGGCATATAGCAAAGAATTTAGTCGCTTCAGGAGTTGCAAGTAAAATACTAGTTCAATTGAGCTACGCGATTGGAATAGCAGAGCCAACTTCAATTAATGTAAATACTTTTGGGACTTCGAAGGCTAAACTAACAAATTCAGAAATTACTGAGATGATTTATAAATTATTTGATTTGAGGCCCTACTCAATTGAAAAAAATCTATTACTAAGAAATCCCATTTACTTTGAAACTTCATCTTATGGTCATATGGGAAGAGAACACATAAAAATTAATAAAAATTTTCTAAATAAAAATAACCAAGAAGTAAATCACAAAGTGGATTTATTTACTTGGGAAAATTTGAATTACGTTCAAAAAATTAATAATTACTTAAATAAATAAATATTTGAAAAATGAGTTTAAAATTAGCAACTAAGGCACTTCATGCGGGGCATGACGTCAAACAAACACAAGGTACCAGGGCGGTACCAATTTATCAATCAACATCTTATGTTTTTAATGACTCTGANCATGCGGCAAATTTATTTTCGCTATCNGAGTCCGGTTANATATACACTAGACTTAATAANCCNACTAATGATGTTTTAGAACAAAGATTAGCAGCCGTAGAAGGAGGAGTTGCAGCAGTAGCAACTGCTTCTGGGACCTCTGCGATTGCAACCACCTTTATGACTTTATTAAAATCAGGTGACCATATTGTNGCNTCNAATAGTCTATATGGTGGAACGTACAACATGCTTAATAATACACTTCCAAGGTTTGGCATAACAACAACTTTTGTTGATCCAGACAATGTTGATAATTTTAAAGATGCTCTTAAGCCAAANACCAAAGTTTTTTTTGCTGAGTCTTTAGGAAATCCAAAACTAGATGTAATTGATTTAGAAGGAATTAGTAAACATGCAAGAGATGCTAAAGTCCCTTTTATAGTTGACAATACTATAGCTTCGCCCTCACTTTTAAATCCCATAGAACACGGNGCTAATATAGTAATCCACTCTCTTACAAAATATATAACTGGAAATGGAACTACTCTAGGGGGGATAATAATTGATGCTGGAACCTTTGATTATTCCAGTGGGAAGTTCCCTGAATTCATTGAACCATCACCCTCTTATCATGGTCTAAAATACCATGAAGCTCTTGGACCATTAGCGTTTATTGCTAAAACTCGAGTTGAAGGTTTAAGAGATTTAGGCAGTGCACCAAGTCCGTTAAACAGTTTTCAAGTAATTCAAGGTTTAGAAACTTTAGAAGTTAGAATGCAAAAGCATTCTGAAAATGCATTAAATATTGCTAAATGGTTGGAAGAGCAGAGTGAAGTAAGNTGGGTAAATTATCCCGGACTTAAGTCATCNAAATATAANCAANTAGCTAAAAAATATCTTAAAAAGGGTTCAAGTGGTATTGTTACATTTGGTCTAAAAAAAGGTTTTGAAGGTGCAAAAAAAGTTGCTGAAAGCACAAAAATATTTGCACTACTAGCTAANATTGGGGATACAAAATCTTTAATAATTCATCCTTCAAGTACAACGCATTCACAATTAAATGTCGATGAACAAAAAAGTACGGGTGTTACACCTGATCTGGTAAGAATATCTGTTGGAATTGAAAACTTAGATGATTTGAAAGAAGATTTAAAACAATCCTTTGCAAAAATATAATTTCTAAAATGCCAAAATTGGATAGCATTGATATAAAAAAATTCCAATCAAATACAGGCTTTGTGTTTGATAATATTTCTTTATCCTATCAACTATATGGTCAAGAGATTGGTGATTCCCCGATTATACTTGTGAACCATTCTTTAACAGGTAATTCAAGTTTAACTGGAGACAAAGGTTGGTGGAAAGAAATTGTGGGGATAGATAAAGCTATCGATTTGAATTATTTCACTGTAATTGCCTTTGACATACCTGGCAACGGATATTATCATCCAACAATTGAAAATTATATAGAATTGAGCTGTAAGGATATAGCCAAGATATTTTATTTAGGGCTTGAAAAAATTGGTGTTTCTAGTTTNTTTGCNATTATTGGTGGATCTATTGGAGGAGGCATAACATGGGAAATGGCTTCATTAAAAAATAAATTTGCTGAAAACATTATTCCTATAGCTTGTGATTGGCAAACATCGGATTGGATTTTAGCTAACACTTACTTACAAAAAAGAATTTTAAAAAACTCTCAAAATCCAATCGAAGACGCCAGAATACACGCTATGTTAAGTTATAGAACTCCCATTTCCTTGAATAATAGATTTTCAAATAAAAAAAATGAAAAGGGTAGCTATTTAGTTGAGGAATGGCTTTCATTTCATGGTGAAAGTCTCTTAAAAAGATTTAATCTCAAGGCTTATCTCGCGATGAATCACTTATTATCAACTGTAGATATTACTAAAGACTATAAAGAACCAAAGGAAGTNTTATCTAAAATTGAATCTAACATACATATTGTAAGTATTGATAGTGATTATTATTTTACACTTGATAGAGATATTTATACCTACAACTTGATCAAGTCAGTNAAACAAAATGTTTATCACCATATCATACAATCTGTNCATGGGCACGANGGTTTTTTAATAGAAAATGAAAAAATGTCGAAAATTTTAAGTAAAATATTAATTGAATCTAAAAATGGAAATAACACTAGAAAGAGTAAACAGCGANTATCTATTTGAAGCAAAAAACACNCANGGNCANAGAGTTTTTTTAGACAATAGNTCAAAAAAATCTGGAGTTGTAAGAGGNGTCAGTCCAATGGAAGTTTTACTTATGGGTNTGGCTGGGTGCAGTAGTATTGATATAATTGACATTTTGAATAAACAAAAAATCAANCCAACNTCANTAAAAATGAAAGTTTTAGGTAACAGAGATAAAGATAAAGTTCCTTCNACATTTGATTCAATTGATATTGAAATTTTCATAGATGGAGAAAATATCTCTAGTGAAAAGGCCAAAAGAGCTGCAGAATTATCTTACCAAAAGTACTGTTCCGTTTCTAAAATGATAGATAGTGTTGCAACTATAAATTTTAACATTATTCTAAACGGTAAAAGGATATAGAANTTAATAAAAACAAAAACCTGTTTTTTTTAATCANTTNNAATNAAATATAACNAAGATGATAGAAAAAATCCTTAATGAAAGAATAATGATATTAGACGGACCAATGGGTACTATGATTCAAGAACACTCTCTTGATGAAAATGACTTTAGAGGAAAAAGCTTTGTTGATTATAAAAAACCATTAAAAGGAAATAATGACCTGCTCAACATAACCATGCCAGATTTAATTAAATCCATACATAGGGATTATTTAGAGGCGGGAGCTGATATAATAGAGACAAATACTTTTAATTCTACATCTATAAGTCTCGCAGACTACGGAATGGAAAAATATGCTTATGATTTTAATTATGCAGGTGCAAAAATTGCTAANGAGGTAAAAGATGAGTTTTGTAATAACACAAAAAATTCTGAGGTATTNGTTGCCGGTTCAATTGGACCAACNAATAGAACAGCAAGTTTATCTCCAGATGTTAATGATCCTGGATACAGAGCTGTATCATTTGATAATTTAGTAAACTGTTATTCTGAGCAGGTTCTAGGTTTAATCGACGGTGGTGTTGATATTTTGTTTGTAGAAACTATTTTTGACACTTTAAATGCTAAAGCGGCTCTATTTGCAATTGATAAAATAAAATGCGAAAAAAAATTAGATATTCCAGTAATGGTTAGTGGTACAATTACGGATGCAAGTGGAAGAACCTTGTCGGGTCAAACTGTTGAAGCATTTGTAATTTCAATTTCCCATATTCCACTTTTAAGTATAGGATTTAATTGTGCATTAGGAGCTGACCAACTCTTACCTTACGTAAAGAGATTATCAAATATTACCAACACCTACACTTCTGTACATCCAAATGCAGGTCTTCCAAATGCCTTTGGTGCTTATGACCAAACAGCNACTGAAATGTCAGAGCTTATTGAAAATTATTTAAAAGAAAATATAATTAATATAGTNGGAGGTTGTTGTGGAACAAAGCCTGAACACATAAGATTNATAGCTGAAGTTGCTAGAAATTACAAACCAAGAAAAATTTGAATTCGACAATGGATAAGTATNTAAAGTTATCTGGNCTAGANCCNCTNATTATAACTCCAGAATCAAATTTTGTAAATATTGGAGAAAGGACAAATGTCACTGGATCTAGAAAATTTTTAAAATATATCAAAGAGGATGATTTTGAATCTGCTGTTGAAGTTGCAAGGGATCAAGTTGAAGGGGGAGCACAAATTTTGGATGTTAACATGGATGAAGGTATGATTGATGGAGTTCAGGCAATGACAAAATTTTTAAATTTAATTGTNTCAGAACCTGATATTTCTAGAATTCCAATTATGATNGATTCCTCTAAGTGGGAGGTTGTAGAGGCTGGATTAAAACTGGTTCAAGGTAAGTGCGTAGTGAACTCTATAAGTTTAAAAGAGGGTGAAAAGAAATTTATTGAAAATGCTGAAAAGATCAGAAGATANGGTGCTGCGGTAGTTATTATGGCATTTGATGAAAATGGNCAAGCAGATAATTATTTGAGGAGAATTCAAATATGTGAAAGAGCNTACAAAATTTTAACAAANAAAGTTCATTTTCCTCCTGAGGANATCATNTTTGATCCAAATATNTTNCCNGTTGCAACAGGNATGGANGAGCATAAGANAAATGCTGTAGATTTTTTTAAGTCAGCCAAATGGATAAGAAAAAATTTACCTTATGCAAGTGTCAGTGGAGGAGTAAGCAATGTTTCTTTTTCTTTTCGAGGTAACAATAAAGTCAGAGAAGCAATGCATTCTGCATTTCTNTATCATGGAATTAAAAATGGGATGAACATGGGCATTGTAAATCCTGAAATGNTTGAAGTTTATGATGAAATACCTAAGGATTTNCTTCTACACATTGAGGATGTTTTATTAAATCGAAGGGATGATGCAACCCAAAGGTTGCTAGAATTTGCGGAAGATCTTTCTCATGAAAATAAGATAATTAAACACAAAGAAAAGTCCTGGAGAAAATTAGATTTGCAAGATAGAATTACTCATTCTTTAGTAAAGGGTATAGATGAATTTATACACCATGATGTTGAAGAAGCCAGAAAAATAGTTGACAAACCAATTGAGGTTATTGAAGTTTTTTTGATGAATGGAATGAATGTAGTTGGAGATTTGTTTGGTTCTGGTAAAATGTTTTTACCACAAGTTGTTAAATCTGCTAGAGTAATGAAAAATGCAGTTTCATACCTATTACCCTACATTGAGTCAGGAAAAGAAAGTGGAAAACAAAAAGTTGCTGGTAAAATTCTAATGGCAACGGTTAAAGGAGATGTACATGATATTGGAAAAAATATTGTTAGTGTTGTTCTAGGCTGTAATAATTTTGAAATAATAGATTTGGGAGTCATGGTACCACCTGAAAAAATTTTAAAAACAGCAAAAGATGAAAATGTTGATCTCATCGGATTATCTGGATTAATTACACCATCTTTGGATGAAATGATTTTTATAGCTCAAGAGTTAAAAAGACAGAAGATAAATATCCCTTTATTAATAGGAGGAGCTACAACTTCCAAAGCACATACAGCTGTGAAAATAGCCCCAGAATTAAACACTCCAGTTGTACACGTGAATGATGCATCAAGAGCAGTAACTGTGGCAGGAAGTCTTTTAAATAAAAAAACATCAATAGTCTATAAACAAACAATAAGGAAAGAATATGAAGATTTTCGAAATAAATTTTTACAAAGGCAAGTTAAAAAAGAACTTATAACGATAGAATCAGCCAGGAAAAATAAATTAAAATTAAATTGGGAAAATTTTGAACCCACCAAACCCAAAAACTGCGGAATCTCANTTACAAAAAATCAAAATTTAGAGGATTTAATTNAATATATTGATTGGAGTCCCTTTTTTAGATCTTGGGACTTNCATGGTCGATATCCCGAAATATTGNATGATGAAATTGTTGGTAAACAAGCTAAAGAATTATTTTCGGATGCTAATCAGTTGCTTCAAAAAATTGTAAAAAATAAATCTCTTNANGCAAAATCTATTTTTGGNTTATTCCCCGCTAACAGCGTAGGTGANGATATTGAGGTATATTNTNCAAAGGATAAANAAAAACTTTTGGGAACNTTTTATACATTAAGACAACAGCTTATGAAAAGAAATGATAAACCGAACTTNTCTCTGTCTGATTATATTGCTCCCAAAAATACTGGACATTGCGATTATTTAGGTGTTTTTTGTGTTACTACAGGTATTGGAGCAGACAAATTATCCAAATACTATGAAAATAAAAACGATGATTATAACTCAATAATGGTAAAAGCTTTAGCCGATAGATTGGCTGAAGCATATGCAGAATATTTACACAAAAAGGTGAGAACTGAACANTGGGGGTATTCACCACAAGAGAAATTTAATAATGACGATTTAATTAAAGAAAAGTACTCTGGCATTAGACCTGCTCCAGGATATCCTGCATGTCCAGATCATTTAGAGAAAAAAACAATTTGGAATATTCTTAATGTTGAAAAAAATATTGGTGTTTCATTGACAGAAAGTCTAGCGATGTGGCCTGCGTCCTCTGTTTCAGGATATTATTTTGCAAATCCCAGTGCAAAATATTTTGGATTGGGGAAAATTTCTAAAGACCAAGTAGAGGATTATGCATGTAGAAAAAAAATAACTCTTGAAAATGCAATTAAGTGGTTAAAACCAAATTTAAACTTTTAAACTATGAAAATTATAGATCATCTTAAAAATAANAACGATTCATCTCAATTTACTTTNGAGATTTTACCGCCTTTAAAAGGACANAANCTTGAATCGATTTTTGATGCAATTGATCCACTTATGGAGTTTAAACCACCCTTTATAGATGTAACCTATCATAGAGAGGAGTATGTTTACAAAGAGCTNGATAACGGTTTGTTGCAAAAACATGTCATAAGAAAAAGACCAGGAACAGTAGGNATATGTGCTGCCCTGCAAAATAAATATAATATAGATGCTGTTCCACATGTTCTTTGTGGAGGGTTTTCAAAAGAAGAAACGGAAAACCTGCTCATAGATTTAGATTTNTTAGGGATTGAAAATGTTGTAGCTCTTAGAGGGGACTCATTAAAATCTGAGGTATATTTTAAACCAAGTGTTGATGGAAATTCTTTTGCAAGTGATCTTGTTAAACAAATTGTTGACCTTAATAAAGGAAAATATTTAGACGAAGAAATTCAAAATAACGCAAAAACAAACTTTTGTATTGGAGTTTCAGGTTATCCAGAAAAACATATTGAAGCTCCGAGTTTTGACAGTGATATACATTTTTTGAAGAAAAAAATTGATGCAGGTGCTCATTATATCGTTACCCAGATGTTTTTTGATAATCAAAAGTTTTTTGACTTTCAAAAAAAATGTATGGAAAACAAAATCAATGTTCCAATAATTCCTGGNTTAAAACCAATTTCAACAAAAAAACAACTAAACGTTCTTCCCCAAAGATTTTATGTTGACCTACCAGATGATTTAATAAAATCAGTNATAAAATGTAAAAACAACGATCAGATTAGACAAGTTGGAATTGAATGGTGTATTGAACAAAGTAAGGAATTAAAAAAAGCTGGAGTTCCATTTCTACATTACTATACTATGGGACGTTCAGATAACATTAAATCTATCGCAGAATCTGTTTTTTAAGTTTAAATATATATATTTTTTTAAGAAAAAATCGTCCAAGAAAAATTAAAGATATTCGTCATTTAATTTGAAATTCGGAANGATCCTAGCTTTTGAAATTTGTTCGAAATCAAATGCAATTTCGATTAAGACACTCTCACTCCAAGCTCTGCCAAAAAATGAAATTCCAACTGGAAGCCCATGAACATTCCCCATAGGGATAGTGATATTTGGGTAACCAGCTCGAGCTGCTGGGGAAGAACTTCCAATATGATAATTGTCGCCNTTTAAAAGATCCGAACTCCAAGCAGGGCTNCCTGTTGGAGATATAATTGCATCTAGATTATGTTTATTCATTACCCTATCAATACCNTCTTCTTTACTATATTTGTTAAGCAATAAAAGTGAATTTTTGTATTCATCACTTTTCATCCCACCTGTTTCATTTGCTAATTTTAAATATGCCTGATTAAAGTATTTAAGTTCAATTGAATCTTTTTCATTGAATTCAATTAAGTCGTCCAAATTCTTAATTTGAGAATTGTTTTTTAAACTTTTAAAATANTTGTTAAGTCCGTCTTTATACTCGTGAAGCATTACGTTGTAAGAATGAATACCGTTATCTCTGTGATTTATTGTATCTATCTCGATTATTTCTGCTCCAAGTGAACGAATCAATTTAATTGATTTTTTAAATAAACTATCAACATCTGCATTATATCCTTTCCTTCTGGATTTATTTCCTAGTGGTAAACTGTACACTCCAATCCTTTTATTTTTTATCCCTCCTTGTTTTAAAAATTTAGTGTAGTCCAATTTTTTATTGGGGATGGATAATGTTTTGGAATCTAAAGAGTCTTGTCCCTTCATAACATTTAAAGCCATAACCGCATCACTTAATGTTCTTGCCATTGGGCCAGAAGTATCTTGAGTAAATGAAATAGGTATGATTCCTGTTCTACTGATTAACCCAACTGTAGGTTTTATTCCCACTATTCCATTGGCATTAGATGGACACATGATTGAACCATTAGTTTCAGTGCCTATAGCTAAGACAGTTAAATTAGCTGAAACAGCAACCCCAGACCCTGAGCTTGAGCCGCAAGGGTTTCTTGAAAGCACATAGGGGTTTTTGGTTTGACCGTTGATACCACTCCATCCACTTGTTGAATTTTGACCGCGAAAATTTGCCCATTCACTTAGATTTGCTTTCCCCAATATCACTGCGCCTGATTCTCTTAGCTTTTTTACAATAAATGCGTCCTTATTTGCTTTTGAATTAATTAATGCCCTTGAACCTGCAGTTGTGTTCATTTTATCTCCACTGTCAATATTATCTTTTAAAATTACGGGGATCCCATGCAAAGGCCCTTTTAATTTACCTTTGGATAATAGATTATCAAGTTCAGAAGCAATTTTAACTGCATCGGGATTTACTTGTATTATAGATCGAAGCCTAGGACCAGCCATGTCAATTTTTTTAATCCTGTCTATATATTCTTTTATTACATCGACAACTTTAAAATCTCCATTTTTATATCCATAAATTAGCCTTTCGACTGTTGTTTCCAAGTAAATAAATTCATTTAAATCCCTTTTTTTACTTGCTTTATGACAAGAGTTGACTATTATAAAAGATAGTATTAATGCTAATCTTAATCTAAAATTCGATAGATTCATAATTATAAGTTTACAAATTAATTTAATAATAGTTATTTAATAAACATATTAAATATTTTGTTTTTATCTCGTAGGATATTAGATTTGCACGTTAATGAAAACAAAAATTACAACTTATTTTTACTTCTTCTACTTTTATTTTTATAATAGTTAGGACTATGGTATATAATTGTAAGTAAAATAATAGTCCTGATTTTTCAGGACTTTTTTTTTAAAAAAAATGAAATGAAAGTAGCTATTCAAGGAATTAAAGGATCTTTTCACCACTTGGTTGCTCTTAATTATTTTGGGCCAAATGTTGATATAATTGATTGTAACACTTTTCAAGAAATTATTGATAAGCTAAATCAAAAGAAAGTTGAAAGGGGAGTAATGGCTCTTGAAAATTCAATTGCAGGGTCAATTTTACCAAATTATGCTTTGATTGATGATTCTAATATGCATATAATAGGTGAATATAATTTTTCTATTGATCACAATTTGATGTGTTTTCAAAACCAGACTGTGGAAGAAATCAAAGAAGTTCATTCTCACCCAATGGCCCTTTTACAATGTAAGGAGTTTTTTAATGATCATAATCATATTAGTTTGGTCGAGGCAAGTGATACAGCAAAAGTAGCTCAAATAATATCAGAAAAAAAATTAAAAGGAATTGCGGCTATAGCATCAAAAGAAGCTGCCAAGATCTATAATTTAAATTTAATATCAGAGTCTATTCAGACAATCAATAATAATGTGACGAGGTTTGTTATTTTAAAAACTAACGTGCAACCAATCAAAAAAGAATCATATAATAAAGCATCTCTTAAATTTATATTGGACCATCAAAGAGGAAGTTTAGCTGCTGTACTGAATGTTTTAAGTGATTGTCTTTTAAATCTAACTAAAATTCAATCACTCCCAGTAATAAAAACACCTGGNAAGTATGCTTTTTTTGTTGATGTAAAATTTGAAAACANAGNTTTTTTTCAAAAGGCTGTTTCAATCCTCAAAATTATGGCTTTAGAATTTAAAATAATTGGANAGTACTTAGAATACAAAAAATGATGTTTACAGCTGAAAGATTAAAATATGTCGATGAATATTATTTCTCGAAAAAAATGAGAGAAATAAATAATTATATTTCTTTAGGAAGGCCCATAATCAATATGGCTATTGGAAGCCCAGATTTATCACCTAGTNTNGANGTAAAACAAGCTTTGTCAGACAGCATAGGTGATCATAGATCGAGCATGTATCAAAGTTATAATGGATTGCTAGAACTGAGGGAGGCTATTTCGAATTTTTATTATAAGCAATATGGTGTTGATATAAATCCCACTGATGAAATTTTACCTCTAATGGGTTCAAAAGAAGGTGTTATGCACATTTCTATGGCTTTTCTAAACAAGGGAGATAGGGTGTTAATTCCAAATCCAGGATATCCAACTTATAGAGCAGTTTCAAAATTATTAGGAGCAGAGGTATTGAATTATAATTTGTCAGAGGAAAACAACTGGTATCCAAAAATGGATGACCTAGAAAGCTTGAATCCAAAAAATATCAAATTAATGTGGATTAATTATCCNCACATGCCAACGGGTGCAGATTTTGATGAAAAAAAATTAAATGAATTAATTTTTTGGGCAAANAAAAATAATATCATTTTAATAAATGACAATCCATATAGTTTTATTCTAAATAAAAATCCTAGAAGTATTTTAACTCTAAAGAATTCAAAAGGTGTTGCAATAGAACTGAATTCACTTAGTAAATCATTTAATATGGCGGGGTGGAGAGTTGGTATGATGGTAGGTGAATCAAAGTANATAGATGCTGTGTTAAAAGTAAAATCAAATTTTGATTCAGGAATGTTTTATTGTGTACAGCATGGAGCAATAAAAGCCTTAGCTAGTAGTCAAAAATGGTTTGATAGCCTTAACAAAGAATATTTTAAAAGAAGAAAACTAGCAGAACAAATTGCTACTAAACTTAAACTATCATTTTCTAAAAATGGGGTTGGTATGTTTATATGGTGTAAAATTTTGAATGGATCTTTCAAATCAGAATATTTTGTCGACCATCTGTTGGAAAAATATAATTTTTTTATATCNCCTGGATCAATTTTTGGATCTCAAGGTGAGGGATATGTTAGGATTTCGTTATGTACAGATACAAAAAAAATGAATGAAGTTTTAAAAAGATTGAGGTCATGAAATTTTTTTTAATTGGAACCGGTTTAATAGGGGGTTCTATCTCGAAAGATATAAGAAACCTAATAGATAAAGTTCAAATTCATGGAGTTGATAAGAATCGAATTAATATTCAACATGCTAAAGATATTGGGTTGATTGATAGTATTGATAGTTTAGAAAATTTAAATATNGCTGATAGGGTGATTTTATCTGTCCCTGTAAGTGAAAGCTTAAAAATTTTACCCTTTGTTCTCGATAATTTGAATAAAGATGCTTTAGTATGGGATGTTGGTTCTACAAAATTTAGTTTATGTAAATCAGTGGAAAATCATTCTAAAAGGGACCANTTTTTAGCCACTCACCCAATNGCAGGTAATGAATTTTCTGGTCCCATGGCANGTAAAGAAAATCTCTTCAATGGAAGAATTCAGATTCTTTGTGAGACGAATAAGACAAGACCNGATTTACTAAAATGGGCAGAATCAATTTTTAATTTGATGGGGATGAAAATTAGATATATGAACCCAGAAGAGCATGATAAAAAAATGGCAATAGTTTCACATTTGTCTCATATAAGCTCTTTCATGCTTGGTAAAACAGTTATGGAGTCTGAAAAAAATGATCAAAATATTTTGGATTTTGCAGGAAGTGGTTTTGANTCTACTGTGAGATTGGCAAAAAGTTCGCCGGAAATGTGGTCTTCTATTTTTAAAGATAATAGAAAAAATATACTTGAAATTTTGAACGCATATATTGAAAATCTAAATCAATTTCGGTTGAAAATTGAAAATGAAAATTATAGTGANTTAAAAAGTCAAATGATTAAAACAAATAAACTAAAGAAAATACTTGATACAATTAAACCTAAAAATTAAATCAAAATGGAAATAAAATCAAAAGCAAACGATTGGTTNGAAAAATTTAATTTATCCCATCCGCTTGTTATCGCAGGTCCTTGCAGTGCTGAGACCGAACAACAGGTTTTAAAAATAGCTCATCACTTGAAGGAATCAGACGTTACTGTATATAGAGCTGGAATTTGGAAACCCAGAACTAGACCTGGTAACTTTGAAGGTGTTGGTTCAATAGGTTTAAAATGGCTTCAGAAGGTTAAAAAAGAAACTGGGCTTTTAACATCTACAGAGGTAGCTAATAAAGATCATGTAAAATTAGCATTAGAACATGATATTGATGTATTATGGATTGGAGCCAGATCAACAGTTAGTCCTTTTATAGTTCAAGAAATTGCAGATTCGTTAAATGGGACTGACAAAATAGTCCTAGTAAAAAATCCAGTCAACCCTGACCTCTCACTATGGCTGGGTGCTATTGAAAGACTTCAGTCTGCAAATATTAGCAGGTTAGGGCTTATTCATAGAGGTTTTTCATCTCAAGGAAAATCGAAGTATAGAAATAATCCAGAATGGCAAATTGCTATTGAAGCAAAAAATAAGTTTCCTGACATTCCAATTATTTGTGANCCATCTCATATTTCAGGACGAAGAGACTTGATATTTGATCTTAGTCAAATGGCATTAGACCTAAATTTTGATGGTTTGATGATCGAAACTCATATAGATCCTGATAATGCATGGAGTGATGCTGCACAACAGATAACTCCAAACAGATTGATACAGATAATGAAAGATTTAAAAATGAGAAAGACAACGATTGATAAGAAGGACTATGTTAATGAACTAGAGAATTTAAGAGCTCAAATTGACATCTCTGATCAAAGTCTACTTCAAATTCTTGGAGAGAGAATGAAAATTTCTGATTCTATAGGAAAGTTGAAAAAGAAAAATAATGTTGCTGTTCTTCAGAACAAAAGGTGGAACGAAATACTCGGTAAAATGGTACTTGACGGCGAAAACCATGGATTATCTGAAGAATTTGTTTTAAAATTATTTAAAGCAATTCATCAAGAATCAATTAATCATCAAGAAAAAGTAATTGTTAAATAAATTAATAATTTGCTAAAAGGGTTTTGATTCTAGTAACTGCTTCTGTTATTTCTTCTTTTGAAGCTGCATATGAAATTCTTATGCAATTTTTATTTCCAAACGAATCACCAGAAACCGTCGCTACATTTGCTTCTTCTAGGATTGTCATTGCAAAATCATTTGCATCGTTGATAATTTTACCCTTTATTTTTTTTCCAAAATAAAACGAAACATCTGGAAAGAGATAAAAAGCCCCCGAAGGCTTTAAAATTTTAAATCCAGGAATTTTTGAAATTAAATCAAAGATCAATTCCTTTCTAGAATTAAATTCATTAATCATATACTGTATTTTAGAAACTGGGGCTTTAAGGGCTGTTATAGCAGATCTTTGAGCTATACAATTTGCAGCGCTGGTAATTTGACCTTGAAATTTGTTACAAGCTTTAGCAATAAATTCAGGTGCCCCAATATATCCAATTCTCCACCCTGTCATAGAAAAAGCTTTTGCAAGACCATTTACAGTTATAGTTCTATCAAACATATTAGGGAGGCTGGCAAAGCTAAAGTGTTTTTCTCCATAAATAATATGTTCATATATTTCATCAGATAAAATGTAAGTGGAGGGATAGTCTTCAAGTATTTTAGCAAATTCATTTAGTTCTTTTTCCGAGTATACTATTCCACTAGGATTATTTGGTGAATTAAACATTATTAATCTTGTTTTAAATGTCAATTCAGATTTTAACTGGGCTGGAGTTATCTTAAAGCCGTTTTCCATTGAAGTTGGGATGATTTTGAATTTTGCCTCGGATAAAGAGACAATTGCAGAATAGCTCACCCAATATGGAGCGGGAAGTAAAACCTCGTCTCCTTTGTTTAAAAGAGCCATACACACATTAGCTATAGACTGCTTAGCTCCGGTTGAAACTACAATTTGGGAAGGTTTATAATTTAAATTATTATCTCTTTTAAATTTTTCACAAATTGCTTCTTTTAGTTCAAAATACCCATCAACTGGAGGATAGGAATGATAATTTTCTTCAATTGCTTTTATGGCCGCTTCTTTTATAAAATCTGGTGTGTTAAAATCAGGTTCACCAAGACTTAAACTTATCACATCTACTCCGCTATTTTTTAATTCTCTAGCTTTGGCTGCCATAGCCAGGGTTGCTGAAGAAGGCAAATTTTCAATTCTTTCTGAAAGTTTGTTCATTATGGTTAAGTTTGTAAATTAAAACGTAAAAATAAATTAATTGTTTCAAAATTTGTGGAACTTAAAAAGAAATTTCCTTTACTATCTAAAACGCAAATTGATAAGTTTCTATTATTCGAAAAATTAATCAAAAATTGGAATAAAAAAGTAAATTTAATTTCTAGAAAAGATATAGAATTTTTATTTGAAAGGCATATATCTTATTCTTTATCAATTACATTTTTTTTTAAATTTAAAACTGCAACAAAAATATTGGATGTTGGGACTGGCGGTGGTTTTCCAGGAATACCCCTTGCAATATTTTTTCCCAATGTTGAATTCACATTAATTGATAGAACTAAAAAGAAAATTAAAGTTATAGATTCGATCAAAGAAGATTTAAAAATTAAAAATATAAAGACTATAGTCGGAGACGTTAAAAATATAAAATGTAAGTTCGATTTTATTTTAGGTCGTGCTGTTTCAAAAATGGAAAAATTTGTCCCACTTGTTAAAAAAAATATCTTGGTGCAAAAAGATGAATCGGGTATAATATATTTAAAAGGAGGGAAACTCGATTATGAAGAGGAAAGATTCCCTAACCTTAAAGTATTTAGTTTAAAAAATATGTTTGAGTCAAATTTTTTTGAAACAAAAAAAATTGTTTATATACCTCAAAATGATATCTAATTTTTCATCCTAAAAATGGATATTTGTAGTCCTTTGGAGTCAGTAANGGTTCTTTTATAAGCCTTGGAGAAACCCATCTTAGTAAATTTAATTTTGAACCGGCTTTATCATTTGTCCCCGAAGCTCTTGCTCCTCCAAATGGTTGCTGACCTACAACAGCGCCACTAGGTTTATCATTTATGTAGAAATTACCAGCTGAGTTTTCTAATTTGTCCAAAGCTTCTTTAATAGCATATCTGTCTTTTGCGAAAATTGCACCTGTTAACGCGTACTCTGAAGTTGTATCAACAAGTTTTAAAACCTTACTATAATCTTTATCGTCATAAATATAAACTGTTACAATAGGTCCAAACAATTCTTTTTCCATTGTAATATATTTAGGATCTGTTGTAACCAAAACAGTAGGTTCTACAAAATAACCAACTGAATCATCACAATTTCCACCATATAAAACTTTAACATCTTTCGAAGATTTTGCATCTTGAATTGTATTTTTTAACCTTTCAAAAGCATCCCGGTGAATTACTGCCGTTATAAAATTTTGAAAGTCATTTGGAGGTCCCATTGTGATTTCACTTAGTTTATTGCCAATTGTATCCAAAACTTCATTTCCAATTGATTTTGGAAGATAAACCCTTGATGCTGCTGAACACTTCTGACCTTGAAATTCAAATGCGCCACGAATTATAGCTGTTGAAACTTCTTTAGTATTTGCAGATGGATGTACCATTATAAAATCTTTTCCTCCTGTTTCTCCCACTATTCTCGGGTAATTTTTATAAATATTAATGTTGTTCCCAATTTTTTTCCAAATATTTTTAAATACTGAAGTAGAGCCAGTAAAATGGATACCAGCAAATTCATTTGAGGATAAAGCCTGATTTGTAATCATTTCTGGATCACCAAAAATCATATTTATCACTCCGTTTGGAAGACCAGCTTCCTCAAAAATATCCATAGTTACTTTTGCAGAAAAAACCTGATAATCACTTGGCTTCCAAACAATGGTGTTGCCCATTAGTGCTGGAGCTGCACAAAGATTACCACCTATTGCGGTAAAATTAAATGGACTAATAGCGTATATAAATCCTTCCAATGGGCGATAAGACAATTTGTTCCAAGTAGCATCAGAAGAAACAGGTTGTTCATTGTATATTTCTTCAGCAAATTTAACGTTAAACCTTAAAAAATCAGCAAACTCACAGGCTGCATCAATCTCTGCTTGATGAATTGTTTTTGATTGGGCGATCATAGTAGATGCATTTATAATTTTTCTATAAGGACCACATATAAGTTCTGCTGCCTTTAAAAAAATACTTGCTCTTTCTGAAAAACCTAAATCATTCCATTTTTCCTTTGCATTTAATGCACTTTTTATAGCTAAATCAACATGATTTTTATCTGCTATTGAATAGGTACCTAAAATGTGGTTGTGATCATGGGGAGGTGTCATATTATTTTTTTCTCCCACCACCCCCCAATTCCTAGAGCGAGAAACGAATGTGCGGGGTACGATGGCACACGGTCGCAGTCCTCGCAGACCCGATCGCCGCGCGAAACGTAATCCGATCTGAGAAGTGA
>PBVB01000007.1 GCA_002728075.1 Flavobacteriaceae bacterium | reverse complement strand
TAAATTCTATAAAATTTAGAAACAGACCCGTACTACTACTACTACCCCAGATCCGAAGTTGGCTGAAACCTAAATTTCTAATTTTATCGTAAAAATTAGAATCTACTCCTAAATCTTCAGAAGAGGACCCCCCATTAATCCTTGGTATAATAATATTCAAACTTTCGAAAATACCCATACTAAACTGAGTAATGTATTCGTACGAAAGACCGTCATTAGTTTCTAATACTCTACCACTTTCATCAATTCTTATATCACTTTTACCTCTTGTACTATACTTGGAGTATTCGTATGTTGAAAATAAACTTGTGGCATTAAGCCCAAGAGCAATCAAAATTGAAAAAAAAATTTTCATGGTTTTAAATCCAAAATATTTTAATTCTTTGTCTTTTAATGATTTGAAAAGTTTAAAACTCATAAAAATTCCAATCAAAATAAACATGTAATAAGTAATTTGATAGTGATTAGCCCTGATCTCAAGTGCCGTGAGCAGTGACATAAAGATTACGGGCCAAATTGACTTATTTTTAAAAATGTAATTTAATGAGGCAAATACGAATGGTAAATATCCAAGTGCAATTGCCTTTGTGTTATGACCTACTTGAATAATTATCAATAAATATGTAGAAAGACCATAGCATATGGCACCGAAAAAAGCAAATCTATTTTTAAATCCTAAACTTAAAATAAAAACATAAAATCCTAGCATATAAATAAAAATCATATATGAAGGGTGTGGCAAAAATTTTAAGATTTTGTGAATAGGAGTAAGTATATCGAATGGATACTTGGCTCCTAATTGATAAGTAGGCATGCCGCAGTAGGCATTATCAATCCAATATAATTCTTCATCGTTATCTATTCTATAATCTTGTAATTGTTTAGACATTGCAAGATACTGTTGGGTGTCAGATTGCATTATTTTCTTCCCTTGTAGAATTGGATAAAAGACAAAAAGAGATAAAAGTGAAAACGAAGAAATATAAATGAAATGTGACAGAATTTCAGAATTTAGAATCTTCTTCATTAATTTTTATTATAAAGGAATTTACTCAATATAGGTAAAATTAAAATTGCAAATAATTAAACAAGAAAGTTATTCATTAAATCATCTTTAGTTTTTATTTTTAAGAATTATTTTTCTTTAATGAGATGCTATCTTTCTATTTCGATTACAATGTTTGGTTTTTTTGTTTCACATGGACAATATACAGATCAAATTAATTCAAATAGACCAGGAGCGTCAATCGGAGCATTTTCAGTAGGAAAAAATGTTGTTCAATTTGAGGGTGGCAGTGAAGTAAGAACATATAAGCACAGAAGTTATAACAACTCTAAAGTCAATGCAAGTCTCCTTTTTCTATCAATTAGATATGGTTTATTATCTGAAAAGATAGAATTAACGTATGATGGTATTTACCAGTTCGATAAACTTGATAACCTATTGATTAATCCATCTATGGAGTCTAAAAGACAGGGATTTTTAAATAATTTTTTAGGAATTAAATATTTAGTTTATGATCCATTTAAAAAAGAAAGGGAAGTAAACGTTTATAGTTGGAAGGCAAATAATGGTTTCAAATTAAGAGATCTAATACCAGCTGTTTCTCTTACTCTTGGTGGGAATTTTATTTTAGAAAAAGAATCTCCTTTCCCTTACGGGAATGTTTTTGATGAACTTAGAGCACCATTGTTTTTTGGAATTCCAAGAGATGATTCTATTGAACCCAGTTTTACAGGAAAGGCCATCTTAGCAACTCAATCTCATTTTTTTGGAAGATGGGTATTTGTGACTAATTTTATTTATAATAGAATCTCCTCTGATTTTCCTGAATTCAGCTATATACTTTCATTAACACATACAATTAACGAAAAATGGTCTACATATATTGAAACTCAGAACTTTTCAAGTGATTTATATAAAGATCAAATTTTTAGAACTGGAGCAGCATATCTCTTTAGTGATGATTTGCAGTTCGAAGCAACACTTGGATTTAATACTAAAAATTCTCCATCAATCTTTTTTTTTAATATAGGTGCTTCTTATAGATTGGATTTCCATAAAGATGTTGATCCTGAGGTAAAATTAGAAGAAAAGTTGATGAAAAAAGAGGAAAGAATGTATATGAAAGGTGCCAAAAAAGCACAGAAAGCAGATAAAAAAAGAAATAAAAAAGCAAGGAAGAAACCAAAAAATGATTGAAATTATTGAAGTAACTAAAAAATCAGAACTCAAAGCATTTGTTGAATTTCAGTTTAAGCTTTATGAAAAAAGTCCTTTTTGGGTACCTCCCATTAAAAATGAAGAATTGTTTTTTTTAAATAAAGAAACTAATCCTGCATTTAAAACATCTGACGTTTCTTTATTCTTAGCTTATAGGGGAAAAAAGATAGTAGGAAGAGTAGCGGCGATAGTCAATTGGATTGAGGTTAACAAATTAAAAAAGAATAAGGTAAGGTTTGGATGGTTTGATGTGGTTGATGATTTTGAAGTAAGTAAAGTCTTAATAGAAAAGGTAAAGGAATTTGGAAAGTCTAGAAAAATGGATTTTATTGAAGGGCCAGTGGGGTTTTCTAATATGGACAAGGCAGGAATGCTAGTTATGGGGTATGACAAAATGAATACTATTATAACAAATTATAATTACCCCTACTACCCTGCTCACATGGAGAAACTCAAAATGAAAAAGTTAGCTCAATGGATAGAGTTTGAAATTAAAATACCTGATTTCAAAAACTCTCCAGAAAAAGTTAGAAAATTTGGAAAATTAATCATCGAAAAATACAATTTAAAAGTATTGCACTTTAAGAAAAATATTGAGATAGAACCTTATGTTGACGAGATGTTTCAGCTAATTGAAAAAACATATTCAAACCTTCAAACTTTTGTCCCCATCCAAAAATATCAAATAAACTATTATAAAGAAAAATATTTGAAATATGCACATCCAGAATACATAAAGTGTGTATCTGATCAATCAAATAAATTAATTGGTTTTGTAATAATTATGCCATCATTCACAAAAGCATTGAAAAGAGCCAATGGAAAACTTTTACCTTTTGGCATTTTTCACCTTTTAAAGGCTAAATATTTTAATAATAGAGCTTCTTTTTATTTAATTGGCGTAGATCCAGAATACCAGAATAAAGGTGTAATTGCAATTCTAATTAATGAAATTCAAAAGTTATTTAATAAGAAAGGTATAACAGATGTTGAAACTAATCCAGAATTAGAAGAAAATACCTCAATTCACCAATTGTGGAAAAATTACAAACACAATCTTCATAAGAAACGTGCGACTTTCAGTCTTAAAATATAATAATGCTTGATAAAGATACCATTGCCATAATTTCATCACCCCAAGGACAAGGGGCAATTTCTATAATAAGAGTTACCGGAAATGAGGCCCACAAAGTTTTAGAAATGATCTTCAGACCTAAAGTCAAACGAAAAAAATATTCAGATTTAGAAATTCATAAAAATTATCTTGGAATAATTCAGGATAAAGATGAAATAATCGATGAAGTAATAATATCAAAACTTGAAAAACCAAATTCATTCACAGGAGAAGATATGGTAGAAATATTTTGCCATGGGTCAACCTACATACAAAATAGAATTATGGAATTACTATCGGACAAAGGCATCAGAGCTGCAAATGCCGGCGAGTTTTCTTTAAGATCGTATATGAATGGTAAAATGGATTTAATTCAGGCTGAAGGCATTTCTGACTTGATCTCTTCCAACTCGAGAACAAGCCACAAAATAGCAATAAACCAAATGAGAGGAGGTGTAAGTAATGAAATTAAGAAAATGAGAGATGAGTTATTAAATCTAACAAGCTTAATAGAGTTAGAACTTGATTTCAGTGAAGAGGATGTGGAATTTGCATCTAGGGATAAATTTTTATCATTACTCAATAATGTTGAAATATTTATTTCTGACCTAGTTGATTCTTTTAAATATGGAAATGCCTTGAAGGATGGAATTCCGGTATCAATTGTTGGTGCTCCCAACGTAGGGAAATCAACTTTATTAAATTCCATTCTAAATGAAGATAAAGCAATTACAAGTCCAATTGCAGGGACAACTAGGGATATAATTGAAGATACATTTAATATAAAAGGTAAATTATTTCGTTTTATTGACACTGCTGGAATACGAAAAACAGACGACGAAATTGAAAAAATTGGAATTGCAAGGACTTTGGAAAGTATTGATAAATCTGAAATTATACTTTATTTAATTGATTCAACAACTTGCGATAAGGATATTGGAATTGAAATAGATGAATTAAATAAATTGAAAAAAAAGTATGAAGAAAAGTCAATAATATTAATTTTCACTAAAGCAGATTTAGTTAAAAAACAAATTAAAAGGAGTGAATTGAATCCAATATTAATTAATACAAAAGAACAAAAAGATGTAAATTATTTAAAAAATAAAATTATTGAAAACCTAAATCAAAATTTTTCAAATAAACTCATCATTACAAATAGCAGGCACTATTCAGCTTTAAGTCTTGCAAAAAAAGAAATTAATAATGTTAAAGAGGGATTGAAAAATAATATTCCATCTGATTTACTTACTGTAGACTTAAAGCAGGTTCTATACCATCTTGGTGAGGTGACTGGGGAAGTCACAAATGATGAAGTATTGTCAAATATATTTTCTAGATTTTGCATAGGTAAGTAATAGTGTTTGTTCTTCTTTGCACTTTCTTTGTATAATATAAGCATTTACGGGGGTCACAGAGGAGATATTCTCCAAGTGACAGATAATTTGTATATTAAATTATATTAACCGTAAACTAATTTAAAATGAAAAAAATTTTTTTTATTACGTTATTATTATCAATAGCTACATTATATGCTCAAAATCAAGAAAGGTTAAGTGTTCACTTTTTTGATATCCCTGAAAAACTAGAATCTGATTTTTTGAAGTTTAATTCTCAAGTAAATACAATTTTAGAAAATGCTGGCTACGGAAAAAATTTTTACAAACTTTACAAAGTAAAAAAAGAGGATGAAAACAAAACTCTTAGATATTTTCAAATTAGTTCTTATACTAGTGATAAACATTACGAAATGACTCACAATATTAGTGATGAATATAAAAGTTTGTGGGATAAAATGTGGGACTCTGATTTAGGAAAAAAAGTATGGACATTTGATAATAAAAACCACATCTACAGAAAAGTTTTTAGAGTTTATAATTAACTCAGAATAACTTTAAACTTTTCAAAATGAAAAATATAGCCTGATTTAATTTTTAAAAATATTTTGCTGGAAAATATTAAATCACAGTAAGTTTATAAAATATTTATACTAGGGCTAAATTTATATTTATATATAACTAAAAATTATTTTCATTTTATGAGCACAAAAGAATACTATAATTCAAGAAAACAAGATTTTATAAAAGACCTTATTGAGCTGATAAATAAACATATCAATCAAGAGTATGAATCCATAGAAAACTCAATGAAAGAATACAATGAATTGAGTAAAGACTATGCTTCTAACGAATGGATTAAAGTTTATAAGGAAGTTATAAAAGATGCTTTAAACGAAGGAACTGATTTTGTAAACAAAACCTTATAATCAAGAAAACATTTTTTTTTAAATTTATCAAGATGCTTTACTTTATGATTGAATACCATAAAAACTTATTAGATAAGATGATGAAAAAAATTGGTTTAAATACCTACCAAGTTGCTTGGATTTCTTTTATAAAAGGAATAATTGTCACTGTTATTATATATGAATTTCTTCTTTGATAGGAATTTAAATAACAGCTAAAATAATTATAATACTTTCTTGCCATAATTTTTTGTTAAATCTATTTTACTAAACCAAGGATGCATTTAGCAAGAGTTCACAATTTAAAACTCCTGAAATTGGGCAGTTATTTTTAGCCTCGTTAGCTAGCTCAATAAATTTATCTTCAGTTATATTAGATACTTTTCCTTTTAAATTTAATTCGATAGACAAAATTTTACCATCCTCAAAAATTAACACAGCGTCTGTATTTAATTCCTCAGGACTAAACTTCGCTTCATTAAGTACAAAAGATAATTTCATATTGAAACATCCAGCGAGAGCAGCTGCAATAAGTTCTTCAGGATTCGTTCCAAGAGTACCACCATCATTTTCAAATCTTGTTTTGAAGGTATAAGGCATATCATTAAATGCTCCACTCTGTGCATTTAAAATGCCTTTTCCATTAGACCCATCTCCTGTCCAAATTGCATTTATTCTTCTTTTCATAAACGTTTTTTTTACAATATATGATTACTTTTCTTTTTTTCAGTTAGTGGTAGTTGATATTTAATATAAAAAAAAACTCCTTTTACAAGGAGCTTTGAAATTATAAATAAAGATTAATTCGTTGGTCTACTAAATTGTACTACTCTTGTTACCTTATCCTTTTCATTTAAATAAATTCTTTCATAAAAATTATTAGAATCTGTAGACCCATCTTTTTTATATCTTGTTTCTGAAAAAACAGTAGTTACAACCCTATCTTTTGAATCTTCCATTTTCAAAGGCATTATATAAACATAATTTCTAGATATTGAATCCCAACCTGATTGTCTTTCAACAATAAAATTTGTATTGGTCATATCAACATCAAANGTGCCTGNGATGTCAGCTGGNTGGAACTTAACAGTATCAGCTGTCATTTNAACCATAAGATCTGGNTCCATATTTTCNTATGCATCCATGAANTTTTTNACTATGTCAGAATCTTTTTTATCACCTGCCATAAATCCATTTCCAGTCCACGAATTCCCTTTTCTTAACCATTCACCAAATATTTTATGCTCATTTGAAATATCCTTATTTGATTGACTTTCACAACACAGAATTATAAATGATAAAAAAAATAAACAAGTTGTTTTTTTCATAATAAATTGATTTATAGATAATTATTAAATTTAAAAAATTATAAATTACTATCAAAAGACTTTTACCTATTTAAAAACAAAATTGAATAAATCAATGAAGAAAACGAGAGAAACTAAAAGAGCAAAATGGGCAATTAAGGTCAGAAAGAAAAATATCCAATAAAGTTTTTTATCGCTGTTAGATTGAATTTGAGATTTAATTTTTTTTCTGAGCCATTTTTTCGATCTAATCCAGACTAAATAAGTTACAATTGATGAAATAACTATTGATAAAAAATATTGTTCAAACATTTTAATATTTACCAAATAAATTATTTAAATCCCTGATTGAAAGTATCATTCGGCCGAAGGTATCATCTGTAATGACTGAATTAATACTTACCCTAATAAAATCTCCATTATTTAAAACTTGAAATTCATATTTATCAATTTTAAATGAACTTTGCCTAAATTCAGTTAAATCAAAAGAATTCAGCAAAAAATTGTATAGGTTAGCGACCTCTATATCGGTTGAATTCAACTCAATGTTTTTTATTGTACTATTATCAGAAAATTGATAATTTTTGAATGACAATTTAAACAAATTAGTTCCTTCTAATTTCAGAAACACAGAATCGTCATTCATTGAACCAAGCACAACCCATCTTTGCACACCCTCTGTTTCATCAAATTGAGAATGAGAGTAGAAACATGTGAAGATTAAAATTGANAAATAAATATTTTTCATATTATGAGCATACTTTGCCTACAAACTTACAAAATATGTTAATGTTTTTTTATGGTACAATTTCAAAAATTTAATTCGTATTTTTATTAAAAAATTAATTAATGTCTAGCAAATTTTTTGGTAACAGTAAGGTACAAAGCAATTCAAAAAAAGAAATAAAAAAAAATATTTCAAACAATTCCAAAAGAAAAGCATTTGCAGTTAGNAAAACTGGAAGAGGTAAGTAAAAACCCTTTGGTGAAGCAAAAAGCTGTATTCAATTATAGTAAATAGTAATTAAAGGGTTTGTTTGAGTTTTTATGAAATTTGTCAAGAAATTGTTTTTCTATTTTTTGTTATTCTCAGGAATAATATTATCCACATCCCATCTTGGTGATAATTATTTAGGAATATCTGATGAAGAAGGTTATTTATTTACAATAGGTTTTTGCTGTCTTGTGGCTTTTTTTCTTGAATATTTAGTTCCAAAAATCAAAAACAAATAAAAATTAGAAAGTTAATTTTACCTATTTCATTGCTTTTGTTGCTTTTAATTCCATTTATTGGTATGCAATATTCNAATGAAGTAAATTGGTCATTGAATGATTTTATAATAATGGGGGTAATTTTATTGTCTTTCGGGATTATTATAAATAAAATAATTTATCATGTTGGTGGTTTTAACAAAAGGGTAATTTTAATTTCAACTCTAATTATTCTTTTTTTTCTTTTATGGGCAGAACTTGCAGTTGGTTTATTTAATAGTCCTTTTGCTGGGAGTTAATCTTTATTTTGATGATTTATTTTTTTTATGTTGTCAATATCAATATTGTATATAGGCTGATGTTTAAATGGAATTTCATTATGCTTTTCATCATCAGAATTTAACTGTTTTTTGGCAGAAAGGTGAATCCATTCGTATTTATAGAATTTAAAAGAATTGAAATTTTCTGAATTAATGCCTCCACCGGGCATAATCAATATCTTCTCTTTCGCGACTTTTCTGAGTTTATTAATATAAATTATTCCTTCATAAGCTGTTTTTTTCCTTCCAGAAGTCAAAATCGTATCAAACCCAAAATCAGTTAGCGTTTTTAATTCTTGAATTGGCTTTTTAAGATAATCGAAAGCTTTGTGAAAGGTTAATTTCATTTTTCCATCAACTACATTTAATATTTTTTCCAACTTATTTTTTGGAATTGATCCTTTTTCATTGGTTAGTCCAAGAACCAATCCCTCTACACCGAGGTCTTTAAGNCTAATTATATCATTGATTATTACCTTAATTTCATTGTTAGAATAGTTAAAATTTCCTCCTCTTGGTCTTAAAAGGACTCTAATTGGGATTTTAAGTTCCTTTATACATGATTCAATTAATCCAATCGAGGGGGTAATACCTCCCAAAAATAATTCGGAGCAAAGTTCTATTCTNTTNGCNCCATACTTTTGAGCCATTAAAGCTGNNTCAATTGATGTGCAACAAATTTCGATTTTAATCATCCTTTTAATAAATTTAATGATTATTGTATCATAAAATGTTGAAAAAGTTTACGTTATCATTGTTTTTCTCTCTATTAGGATTAGGTTTATTTTATAAATCAAATGCTCAAACTAATAATGATATATTCACTATGGCCCTAACTGGGGATGCAATTATCACAAGAAAATTAAGTGTTTATGATGAAGCGCCTTTTTTGGAAATGATCAAACTTATTAGATCTGCAGATGTGGCTTTTACAAATTTTGAAATGCTTTTACATGACTATGAACCTTACCCCATGCACAAAAGTGGAGGCACTTATATGAGAGCAAAACCTTCTATGGCTAAAGAACTTGTATGGGCAGGATTTGATATGGTTTCTACAGCTAATAACCATACCGGTGATTATGGAACTCAAGGNATGAGACTGACATTAAAATATTTAAATGAATATGGACTTGTAAATGCAGGTGCGGGNGAGAGCCTAGAAGAAGCTAGAGAAGCAAAATTTATAGAAACTTCTNAAGGAAGAGTTGCATTGATATCTTGTGCNTCCACGTTTCCAGATCATTCAAGAGCTGGGACTTCNAGAGGAGACACTAATTCAAGACCAGGACTAAGTCCTTTAAGATTCAACACAGAATTCATTGTCACAAAAGAACATTTTGATAACATAAAAAAATTGAAAGAAGAATTTAATCCAAACAAATTCAATGAAAAAAATAGAAATTCTTTAAAAGAAATTAGTTTTTCAGGAAGAAATTATAGGGTCGGAGAGAAAAATGAAGTAATAACTAAGACAAATCAAAAAGATTTGAAAGAAATTGAAAGGGTTGTTAGAAGTAGTGTTCATATGGCAGATTACACAATTGTAACAATTCATGCTCACGAATCAGATCAAAAAAAATCAGTACCTGCACAATTTTTAATCGAATTTGCAANAAAAATGATTGATGCAGGAGCAGATGTGGTAGTTGGACACGGACCACATGTGTTAAGAGGTATCGAGATTTATAAAGAGAAGCCTATTTTTTATAGTCTAGCAAATTTTATGTTTCAAAATGAAACTCTTCTTAGAGTTCCTGAAGAAAATTACGCAAGATATAATTTGGGAGCTGATGCACAAATCAATGATTGGAATGCAAAACGATACGCAAATGACACCAGAGGTNTTCCAACTGAAAGGGAGATTTGGGAGTCTGTTGTAGCTATACCACAATGGAATAATGGAAAGTTGTTTAAAATAGAACTTCATCCAATAACACTCGGATTTAGAAAAAAAAGGACAGTGAGAGGAAGACCCATGCTTGCCAATAAAACCCTGGGCAAAAAAATTATTAACGATTTAATTGAACGTTCAAAACCATTTGGAACAAAAATTGAATTTAGGGATGGAATAGGCATTATTAACATCAAAAATTGATATTTGTCAAGAAAGCTTGTTATTTTAATTTCAATTATTGTTGTATTTCTAGGTTTACTATTAATTCTTCAAATAACCACTGAATTTTTATTTATGATTAGAAATTTAATTTATAACAAGTGAGTGAAATCGTTCAGAAAAATAAAAAATTTGATCTTATCATATGGGGATCAACAGGCTACACAGGAAAATTAGTTTGTGAATATATATTCAAAAAATATAAAAGAACAAATTTGAAATGGGCTTTAGGTGGTCGAAATGAATTGAAAATAAAAAGATTAATTTCCTCACTTGATTTAAAAGATATCCCATATTTAATTGCTGATATTAATAATAAAAATAGTCTTTTTGAAATGACTAAAATGACTAGAACAATTTGTTCAACAGTTGGTCCATATGCAAAGTATGGAACATTTTTAGTAGAAGCCTGTATTAAGAGCAAAACTAATTACTGTGACATAACTGGTGAAACTCATTGGATAAAAGAAATTATTGATAAATATCATACAAAGGCTTTAAAAAATAAGGTTAAGATTATACATGCATGCGGATTTGACTCTATACCTTCAGATTTAGGTGTTTTTTATGCACAAAATAAGATTAAGGAAAACACAGGAAAGTATGCAAGTAAAATCAGTATGAGAGTAGTTTCTATGAAGGGAGGAGTAAGCGGAGGAACTGTACATAGTTTTCTCAATATCTTGGAAGAATCGAAAAAAGATAAAAGTGTCAGAAAAATCATAAATAATCCTCATAGTCTTAACCCAAGAGTAGATCATATTTCTAGGGATGAAAGAGATTTAAACAAAATAATTTACGACAAAACATCTAAAAGATGGATTAGCCCATTTATTATGGCATCTATAAACACAAGAATTGTGAGAAGAAGTAATTATCTAATGGACTTTAAATATGGAGAGACTTTTATTTACAACGAGGCTTTAGTAATTGGCAAAAGCATTTTAAGCAAAGTTTTAGGATATTTTAGACTAATTCCAGTTTATCTAATAATTAAAATGAAAAATTCTGCATTTAAATCATTGTTAAATCTTTTCCTCCCCAAACCAGGACAAGGTCCATCTGAAAAAAGAAGGAAGAGTGGTTATTTTAAATTTAGATTTTATGTTTTTGATAATAAGTTAAAAGCCATAGCATCAGTAAGTGGAATTGGATGTCCAGGCTACGGCTCAACCTCTAAAATGCTCGCTGAAAGTTCTGTGTGCCTAGCACTAGATAAATTATCAAATCAAAATGGAGTGATGACACCCTCTACAGCTTTTGGAAATGCCCTAATTAATCGCCTTGAAAAAAATGCAGAATTAAAATTTAATATTAAATATTTATAATTTTTATTTTAAAATTTTTCCTCTTTTAAATCTNTTTTTCCTTATTTATTTTGTTTTCCCTGTAAATTAGAGTTAACATAACAATTGACACCATAGAATGAAGGAAAGCAAAAGCAAATGCGTCTAGAGGGCCAATTTGACCTGCNAAAGAAGAAATAGTGTACATTAAAATTGCTGCGAGGTTAAATATTGCAACAGCAATACCATATCCAAGACGGACATTAGGTAAGTGCCATACTAATCGTAAGGATATGTAAATGAACACCCAAAAAAGAAATTCATAAAAATATTGAATATCGTGAAGGCCTAACATAAATTAAACTATAATTATATATNAAATTAAAAAATCATTGTATCAAAAATTTTCCTCAATAGAGAAAGCATTAAAATTTATAAGGTCTAAATCTGAAAAAACATATTCAATATTTATCGGTCTACAACAAATTTCACAATCTTCTATATACTTAGTAGGCTGTGGTNATGGCTCAATTAACATAGAAATCTTTTGCCAACAATATGGACATTGAAAAAAATGTTCGATCATTAATCTTATANAAANNTGTAATATTAGCAAAAACTATNNTTNCGAAGGAAATAACATTTAAGGTTTTAATTATATATCATTACATTAAACTATAATTGAAGATGAAATTGAAAATCTATAATACTTCTGATCAGGCTAAAGGCAGCTTCAATGGTGGTGAGATTCTGGAAAACAAGCCAATTGGTTTTCCCCAGGATAGAGGAAAACTAAAACCATACTCAAACCTCTTTTATTGGGCTCATGCCTGGACAAAAANCAAAAAAAGCACAATAGGTTTGCATCCACATCAGGGATTTGAAATCTGTAGTTTTGTTTTGCGTGGAAAAATAAATCATTTTGACTCAAAACAGAACAAATGGATTCCATTATCCAAAGGGGATGTCCAAATTATTCGAGCTGGAAATGGTATTTCACATGCGGAGGAACTTGATAAAAATTCTGAAATTTTTCAAATTTGGTTTGATCCCAATTTGGAAAATTCTCTAAAAAATACTGCCTCATATGATGATTACAGTGTTTCTCAGTTTAAAATAAAAAATAAAAATAATGGCTACTCAACCACAATTATTAAAGGTGAAGGGTCACCCATGCGAATGGATACAGAAGGAATAAGTATAAACATCCATGATCTTAAAAAGGGATCATTTTTAATTCAAACCTCAAAAGAAAAAGTTCATTCCATATTTGTATTGGATGGTGATATTCAACTTGATGGTAAAAAAAACATTAAGGGAACTTTTTTAACTATTTCCCAAGCAGACAGTTTTGAAATATATTGCGACAGAAAATCATCAATTTTTGAAGTTATATCTCCCCTNTACCCTTCATATAGAACNTATTCTTAAAANCTCATTNNTTTATTNATTTTTAAAANCTTNNATTCTTCTATTGACTCTCCGAATATTAAATATTTAATTTAATTTTAATTTGAAAGTATATGATATATATATTTGCTCAATATTTTAATTAGATGATTCATTATAAAGAATATTCCAATAATAATTCAAAAAGAGANTGGATTACATTTNTTCATGGTGCAGGAGGAAGTAGNGCTATTTGGAAAAAGCAAATTCCATATTTTTCAAAAGCATTTAACTTACTTCTTGTAGACTTAAGTGGACATGGTTATTCAACGTCGAATTTNACTCAAAACACTAATGATAAAATTTCATTTGAATCAATTTTAAACGACGTTTTGGAAGTATTAGACAATTTAAATATTAAAAAATCTCATTTTATTGGAATTTCACTTGGAACTGTAATTATAAATCAATTGGTATTAAAAGAGCCAAAACGAATTTTAAAAATGGTATTNGGAGGTGCAACTTTAGAGCTCAACTTTATGTCAAGATTTATGATGTATTTTGCTTATGCAACAAAATCTATAGTTCCATATATGTGGCTTTACAAGCTATACGCNTTCATTGTAATGCCATCNAAAACTGATAGAGAGTCNAGAAAACTTTTTATAAAAGAAGCTAAAAGAATGAATCAAAGAGAGGTAGAAAGGTGGTTCAAACTAACNCCAAAAGTACTNCCANTACTAAAATTTTTTAAAAATATAAAGACTAACATACCAACACTTTATATAATGGGCAATAAAGACTATATGTTTTTGTCTTCAATAAAAAAAATAGTTAAAACTCAGCCTAATGCGATCTTAGAAATTTTTAAAAATTGTGGTCATGTTGTAAATATTGAAAATCCGGAAAAATTTAATTCCACTTCAATAAAATTTTTAAAAAATAAAAATCCCTGATTAATTATTATATTTAATCAAATAAAAGGAATGAAAAAATCGGATTATTTTATTCTAACATCTGCGTTTTTAAGTTTTTTGCTATCAATCTATTTGTGGTTTAGCGGTCAACAAGATGAGGGTTTGTACGTTGGTTTATGGGTACCATCAATTCTCGCTGCGGGAGCCTATATTAAACAAAACAATAGATAATGAGTCTTTTTATAATTTTTGGATTCGGAGTTTTTGTTGCTTTCCTTTTTATCATTGGTATTTTTTATAGTAATGAAGAAAAAAATGAAATCAATACTGGGAGGATTGAAACTGATATAACAGATTATGATGGTGGTGGTAATTATGGAAGAATTCCTGATAAAAAACCAAAAAATAGAGCGATTTAAATTTTAGGAAAACCAACTGTGTTTTCCAAACTGGTTCTTTACCACTGTTTGATTATTATATAGATAAAACTTCAACCCATTTAAAACACTTTTCAAGTAGCTTTTCAATTTAGGTTTTATATAAAAAAAGAAGAAAAATGGGTACAACAATGAATTTATCTTATCAGTTTTGTAGGGAAACACCTTAATGCATAAAGTAGTGTAGTTCTTGTTTTCAGATATTTTCCATATTACCTTCGATTTTTTTCCATTTTTTTTTCCAATCATTAGTTTATACCCCTTCATTTTCTCCCATTGGTAAAATTCCCTTTCAAACATCATCCCATTTAAATAAATCAAAAAATCCTTTTTAATTGAATTCTCATCTACTTCAATGACTTCATTATTTTTGCAAAAAGGATGAAAAAAATTTAAATTTCCAGGGCTAGAAATAGCCTTCCAAACATCTTTTTTTTCATTTTTTAAACTAATACTGCAGGAGACAAAATACATTGAAATCAATTATTTAATTTCAATTTAGTTGAAATCAAAAAAGCATTGTGAATCAAAGTAGCTGCTATTTTACCATTTGGGTTGTAAATTTCACCTTTTATTGTAGCTATATTTTTGCCTTTACTAATTAATTTGGCTTCACAAACGTGATTTCCAGTACTGATTGGACGATGAAATATAGTGTGAAGGTTGGTTGAGGATGGGTAGATCTCTCCTTTAGACTCAAAAATCAACAAAATACTAGTGACATCATCTAGCATTGAAGTAATTTGACCACCTTGTACAAAACCTTCAGGGCCAGGATTGGTCATATCCTTTGAAAATGTACCCTCTAGCTTTAAATTATTTCTTTTGTAATCAATAAATTTAAATTGGAACTTTTTACCCGTTCCACCATATTTTTTGTGAAATAAAATATATTTATCAATATCATTTGACATAACATAAAAATAATAGATAATATTTTAAAAGAAAATAGCTATCCCTAAAAGAAAGCAAGCAGACACAACTAAAATAGAAAAGCCAATTTGAGATAAATATTTATGGACTGGTTTTTTTATGCTTTTATTACTGTGCTCACCTATAAGCTCTTGGAAGGAACTATAAAGAACGATTAAGACTGGGGAGAACAAAACACAGCCCGCTATAAATAACTGTATATCTGTCATTTTCTAGGTAAAGTATTAAAATAAATTCCAAAAATTAAAATTGTTGGTACCCAAATAGAAACATATTGTCCCATTAATTTCTCACCTGAAAACCATAGGTAAACAGATAGCAAAAAGCTTAAAAAAGCCGAAATTAAAATTGTAATGTCTCTTTTTCTCATAATTATTCTTATTTATTTTCTTTTCTAAACCATAAATTGGTTCTTAAATTATTGTTCAAGTTAAGGTTTGTAGTTTGAAAGTTAAAATTAGCATTGTTATTAAATAACGGAAAAACTCCATTTAAATCAATTTGATTAATTTGAGTTATATTGTTTAAATTGTATCCCATCTTTTTATAATCATCTATTAATTTTACTAACGAAGGATTTTTAGTGGATTGTTTTGAAATTTTTTTTCCATTATCAACCTCGTATTTAATTCCTTTACTGTTTTGATTAATTATACTTACAATCAACCATTCTTGGGAATATGAGTAATTAAAAATTAATAGGAATAAAATCAATTTTTTTGTCATAAAGCTAATTTCGAAAAAATTTAACTTATAAAAATTGATTTTTATATAGATATTTTAATTATCCATAAGATTATATTATGAAGCATTGATTAAAATTCTATATTAGTTAAAAAATTATTTTGAAAAAATTATGTTTTTTACTTTTATTAATACCTCTTACGTCTTTCTCACAACAAGAAAGTGATATTGAGAAACTATTACTTAAAAAACTTCCAAACGTTTTAGGAAATATGGCAGATCAAACTCCCTTTGGTGCGGGAATAAGATCACTTATTGGAAATAAAAAAAGTCAATTAGAGAATACCATTGTAAATCAATGGATAAAGTATAGCAAGGCTTTTGAATACAAAGATTACGAAATGCTAGCAAACTATTTTTCATTTCCAGTTATTTTTGATGCCTTAAATGAACCTGAAAAAATTATTAATAAAAAACAGTTGATAGAAAAATATAAAATAATTAGAGAAGACAACATTCAGGAGGATTATAAATATTCAATTTTAAATAAATACAATTTTATTCAACTTAGTGAGGACTTTATTATATTGGATGCACACTATAGTAGATATAATTCTAAATACAAAAAAATTTTTTTTGGGAGAGGGCTTTATTCATATAAGAGAGTTAACACTAAATGGAAGTTGTTTGAAATTAACACTTTTTAACTTTCTTTTTAAATACTTTAAAACTTAACCAATTACTCTTCTATGGATTTTTGAATACAGTGGCAATAACTTGTAACTTATATAAAATTGAAGTAAAATAAGATGTATTGTTTATAGTCTGAATTAAGATGAAAGNAAATTCTCTTTTCCCTTTTCTAATAAATTACAATGGGAATTGTGTAATACTAATCTAAATACTGTAAGAAGAAAACTATCTTTTCCTTCTTAAGTTTTTTAAAAAAGTTAACAAATATTTGAATAACTCACCAGTTGGATTGTGAGCTATAAATCTTAATTTGCTTCTACTATTTATTGTTTTCAAGTTCCAATTCTTTAGACATTGCAAAATTAATATTTATATGTAATATTTCAGATATTAAAATAGTTTTTTTTTATTGTTTGATAATTTAAGTTTGTTGAAGATTTTGTTTTTTTGCTACATGAAAAAAATAATTTTTATATACATTACAATTTTCTCTTTTTTATCCTGTCAAAAAAGTGAAAAAAGTAAAACATTTTTTGACTTATATGATGACACTCTTTGGGTTTTAGATGAAGAAAAAGAAAGTATTTTTGGTCCTAATATCAAAAGAATAATNCGATTTAAGAGTAATAAGTTTTTCTGGGGTGCAATTGAAAACTTCAANACTTCNCCNTTTTGTGANATTTTTTATTTCATGCANAANGANGGTTCNACTNNCTATGAAGACGANGANAATTANAGAGACCCNACNGGTTTNGTNGAAATTGTNGAATTTNCCTCNCCTTCTTCAGACACTTTAATACTNAATATAAGTTATAAACCTCATCCNGATGAAGATCAGTCATCTGCGCATAGTGGCGNAAACCCTTTTGGAAGAGCACTACCTAATTCAGCAGTTATTACTATANCGATAAATGGAGACAAATTAAAATATGACGAATTAGCATATATAAAGGAGGAACCTTATTATGAAAAACATCTAGATTACANTAAATCTGAAGATTTTACCATCAGAGATTTTCTTGATTATAGCTGCACAATATTTAATGACAGTACCAAATAAATGTTTAAATTCATTTTATCCTTCAAAATTTTAGCTTTTACTTTCTTTCAAAANTATTCTATCAGAGTAGTCGACAATCTTGGTTATAACCTAGGATCGTATATAATATCAGACAAAAATGATAGGGAAATAATCAATCGGAAAACAATAATTTTTAGTGATTTTATTAGGTATATTCAAAAAAATCAAAGTGAAATTACAATAAATCAGTACAATGATATTGTTAACAAAATGGCAAGAATTGAGTTGAACAGAGCTAGAAAAAAATATGAAACAACTTTCGCCCAATATGTAATGGAATCTTCAACTGTTTTAAAAGATGAAAATATAAAAAGAAAAAAGGAGCTTAGTTATCTTAAAGAAAATTTAGCTGATTATAAGTTTTATATCGATGATTTTCTAATTAATATCAACGAATTTATATCAGATCCNAAAGACTGTAATTCTGATTTTTTTATTTCTTATNATGAGTTCTTTAAAAATTGCAAATAACACTTAAATTTATAAATCTTTGATTATTATAANTCGTTGATTATATGGATAAACTAAAAATTATTGGTGGTTTTTTTGCATTGCTTTCTGTTATANTGGGAGCAATTGCTGCTCATAAACTTAAAGATTTTCTAAACGAAGAATCACTAAAATCATTTGAAACTGGTGTGAAGTACATGATGTACCATGGTCTTGCATTGATAATCATATCAAATTCAAATATTCAAAACAAAAATAATTTATTATTAATTTTTTCTTTTGGAATAGTCCTTTTTTCATTTAGCATATTTCTTCTTTCAACACAATCTATGACAAAAATTAATTTTTCATTTCTTGGACCAATAACCCCTATTGGTGGTTTAACACTAATTATTGGTTGGATAATTTTTATAATAAATTCATTCAAGATTTAAATAGTGAAATTATATTTCATTAATTTTAAATTATAAAAATTTAAATTATGAATCTAAAATACCTTATCCTTAGTTTTTTTGTTGTATTAGTTATTTTTTCATGTGAGGTTAATGAACAAAAAGTAGATAATAAAAGTGATGACCTATATGTTAAAAATTTAGCCACAGCAAAAAAGTTTTTTGAATTATTTAAAACAGAAGATACAGAAGCCCAAAAACCACTTATATGTCCGGGTGTAACCCACTACCCACCTTTTTATGGATCTCAACCAGTTAAATATGATGGGTTCATATCTGGAAACAAAGCTTGGATGGATAACTTTGATGACATCACCTATGATGCTAGAGTTTGGTTACCAGGTACAGACTCATTAGGGGTTAAAGATGGAAGTGTCCGTACTTACGGCACATGGTCTGCTAAAAGTATGGCAAACGGTGAAACTATAAAAGTAAGAGCATACCACTACTTTAACTTTAATGGCGCGGGTCAAATTCATGAAATTGGAGACTTTTTCGATGCTTCAGGTGTTATGAATGCCGCTACTGNTAGTAGTNAAAAATAAACATCNACTTCCCTCCTAGCNNACATTNGGAGGGATTTTTTAATTTAAATTTATGTTAGGGTATTTTAAAANNNTAACTATATANACATTTTCNTTATTTTACTTAGTTGTCGGNATAAAACATTTTACAGATGTGAATTTTTTTGTCTCGATTATGCCANCCTACATTCCTTTTCATGAGTTTTTTNTTTATTTNTCTGGATTNTTTGAANTATTATTTGGNTTTTTATTGTTATTTAAGAGAACAAGAAAATTTGCTGGAATAGGATTAATTTATCTTTTGGTTTTTGTGTTCCCGGCTAACGTNCATCTTTATTTGTCAGAAGTGGCTCANAAAGCNCTTTCTATAACTCAAAACGATGCTTTAATTAGACTACCATTTCAATTACCATTGATGATTATTGCATTTTGGCATGCAGAGGAAAATTCAACTAAATTTTTTGATATTTCTTGCTCTTTTTTATTCATTCCAACTATTTTGTATTTTTTTTCGCTCTCCCTCTAAATAAGTATTTAGTCATCAATGATTTTAAATAATAATCCTTTTTACTTTTATTTTTTTCTAACTCAACTTTTATTGAATACCCATGTATATACTCAAGAACTTAAAAATTTATATAGTACTTATACAGAACAATCAATTGAATTAGATGGAAAAGACGATGAAGAGTTTTGGGATAAGCCCTTAGCTGCTAAAGAATTTTGGCAAAATTTTCCCTCTGACTCATTAGCCTCGCAAAAAACAGAAGTGAAAGTTGTTCACAACGATACTTATATTTACGCTTTTATTAAAGCATTTAACAGCTCTAATAAGTATGGTATCCCATCACTTGAAAGAGATAGTTCGGTGCCAGGAAATGACGCTGTAATTCTTTTATTTGATACCTACAAGGATGGAAACAATGCGTTTTGGTTCGAGTCTAATCCAGTTGGATTAAAAAAAGATGCTCTAATTTCAGAAGGTGGAGATGATATAGATATGACGTGGGACATCAAATGGGAAGTAGAGACCTATATCGGTGATGGATTTTATCAATGTGAATTTAAAATTCCATTAAATTCTTTAAAATTTCCTGATGGTTCTAAAGATTGGAGGTTTCAAGTTTTTAGAGCAGATATATTTACAGGTGAATTTTCTTTGTGGAATAAAGTCCCAATAAATCAAAATGCATTTGATTTAGCATTTTTTGGAAATCTTATTTTTGATATCCCGCTAGGAAAATCCAAAACACAAATAACAGTAATTCCCTATACAAGTGGTATTCATACTAATGATTTTAATTCAAATATTAATTATAATGATATTGCTTTTGGTGGTGATGCGAAAGTCACCATTGGGAATGGAATGAATCTAGATTTAACCTTCAATCCAGATTTTTCTCAAGTTGAGGTAGATGACCAGATTATCAATTTAACTCGATTTGAAATTAATCTCCCAGAGAAAAGACAATTTTTTATTCAAAATAGTGATTTATTTTCAAGCTTTGGTGATAGCAGAGACTCAAGAACTTTTTTTTCAAGAAGAATTGGTGTCGCTAGAGACGAAAATGGAAACACAATTGAAAACAAAATAAGTGCTGGGTTAAGACTTAGCGGAAAATTATCAAAGAACACAAGACTTGGGGTTTTAAATATGTATACAAATGAAGACCCCAAAAACAATATAAAGGCGAATACAAATTCAGTAATTGCATTGCAACAAAAGTTGTTTAGCAGATCAAATCTAAGTTTACTATTTATTAATCGTCAAAATACAGCTAAAAATGAATTAGATTATAATAGGGTAATTGGGGTTGATTATAATTTACTTTCAAAAGATGGTGTTTGGGACGGAAAATTTTACTTTCATAACTCATTTAGCACGTTGAATAAAACCAATCCTTATTCAACTGGATTTACTCTAAGCTATAATACGAGAAACAATTCAATTTATTCCAAAGTAATAAGGTTAGGCGAAGGATTTGAGTCTGATCTTGGTTTTATTAGAAGGAAAGGAATATTTAAAAATTATTTTAGGTATGAGAGAAGGTTCTGGCTTAAGAATAAAAAAATTCGTTCTATAAATGTCATCTCCAGCTTAGCATATATAGATAAACCTGAAAACGAATCATTGATTACAGATAGAAATTACCGACTAGGGTTACAATTTGATTTTAATTCTATGGCTGGCATCGATATTAGTTTAAGAAAAGACTACACTCATCTTGAAGATAGTTTTAATCCCTTGAGATCGTTTGCCGTAAATCCCCTACCTGCAAATTCAAATTACAACTATTCTTATCTTGAATTTGGATACAAAAATGATCAGAGAAAAAAAATAAGTTATAGATTCGAATTTAATAATGGTGATTTTTATAATGGCAAACGCATGTCACTCAGAACTCAATTTAATTACAGATTCGAGCCAGTATTTCAATCAAGTTTTAACCTCTCAGTTAACAAAATTTCACTTCCGGAATTTTACGGGGATGGAAAACTAATACTGGCTACTTCAAAATTCAATTTAACATTCAATAAAAGCCTTTTTTGGATGAATTATCTACAGTATTCAAATGTTTCCAAAAATTTTGGAATTAATTCAAGACTTCAATGGAGGTTTGCTCCACTTTCAGATCTATACATTGTTTTTAACGACAATTATTTATATGAAAATTCTCTTATTCCAAGTCTAAGGTCCATTTCTTTTAAACTTTCTTATTGGCTAGACTTGTGATTTTCTTAATTCATTATGAATATTGATATATTCAAAATTGAAGCAAAGGAAACCCAAATTAAATATGGTATCATTAAATAAGAGGAAAATATATTCACTTTTTTAAATTCTCTAATGCAAAAAATGATAGAAGCTAATAAAATTAATATCGTAGCTAATCCAAGAAATATGTTTTTTAATCCAAAAAAAGCAAAGGACCACATGCCATTAAAAAAAAGTTGTAAAAAAAAGGCAATGCTTCCTAACCTTTGTGCTTTTTTTTCATAACTATATGAGAAGAAAATTCCAAAGGCAATCCCCATTAGAAAATAAAGAAGAATCCAAACTGGCATAAAAATCCAATCAGGAGGATTAAAAAGTGGTTTATTTAAATATTTATACCAAGTATTAACTGAGGATCTAGTTGCAAAACTAGAGACATAACCAACCGCATTAGAAANTAANACTCCAAAAAGACAACTAAAAAATANACGAAAATTCATAAAATATATGCTTGAAAATTAATTCTATTAAATACAAAATTTTATTTTGTTGTAAATTTAAATCATATTTAAATTATGTTTGNCAACATTTGGTTTATCGTTATATTNTTTTTGGTCANTTTTAATTTTATTTTCTCATCAATTTTAGAGTATATCAATGATAAAAATTGGAAAAATCATGTTCCAGAAGAATTAAAAAAATTCTATCCAAACGAAAAATATCAAAAAGCTAGAGATTATAAATTAGAAACTGGGAAAATTTCGTTTTTATCGTCTTCCATCTCATTCTTAATAACTTTAGTATTGATTATTTCTGGAATATATGGAACTGTTAGTGACGGTATTACAAAAATCACGGAATCANTNTTCACACAATCTGTATTATTTTTTTCAATTTTTTATTTACTCAATTANATAATTANTCTACCTATCAAATTTTATTCAACATTTGTGGTTGAAGAAAAATTTGGATTTAATAAGACAACAAAGAGGCTTTTTCTCGTTGATCAAATAAAATCTATGCTACTTTCTGTTCTAATTGGAGGGATTTTACTTTTCTGCGCGATTCAATTTTTTATAATTTTTGAGAAAAATTTTTGGATTTATTTGTGGATGGGTTTATCTATATTTTTAATTTTTACAAATACCTTTTATGCATCACTTATTGTTCCAATTTTCAANAAATTAGAACCACTTAGTGATGGTGAGCTNAGAAGAAAAATAAATGATTATTCTAAAATGATAGGTTATTCTCTTAAAAATATATTCATTATTGATGGGTCTAAGAGATCTACCAAAGCAAATGCCTTTTTTTCTGGTTTAGGTCCAAAAAAAACAATTGCGTTATATGATACATTGATTGAAAATCACACCGATGAAGAATTATTAGCTGTTTTAGCTCATGAGGTTGGGCATTATAAAAAAAACCACGTCTTTAAAGGACTTGTATTATCACTAGCCCAGATTGGATTAATGTGTTTTCTTTTTCAATTATGTTTAAATGAAGGTGAAATATCATTTGCGCTTGGAGCTGAAATACCTAGCTTTCACCTTGGACTGATTGGTTTCTCTCTTCTCTACAGTCCAATAGGNCTTATTACTNGGGTAATGATGAATATTTTTAGCAGAAAAAACGAGTATGANGCCGANAAATTNGCCCAAGANACTTANGATGGAACACAACTTTCANTNGCATTGAAGAAGCTTTCTGCTAATAATCTTTCAAATCTTCATCCTCATCCATTTTATGTNTTCGTTCATTATTCACACCCGCCNNTATTAAAAAGACTNANCGCACTAAAAAAATAAAGAAATGAAAAANAACTATTTCCCTATTNTATTATTAATTATAATNTCCTGTGAGCAAAATCAAAATANTAAAACNCTTGANCCCTGGAGTACATCNCAATTATTAGAACCTAAACTACTTTCCCATAAAATTGATAGCGGTATGAATCTTCCCAAGATTNTAAGTATTGGGCCAGGAGTCGTNATAAAAAATTCGATTGGAATTGGGGAATGTAGGTANAATGAAAATATTGAAAGATTAAGNACTTTAGTNTCTGCCTACAGCAAAGATNAAGAAATTGTTCTCTACTGTGGNTGTTGCCCCTTTGAAAATTGTCCAAATATTAGACCAGCATTTACCCTTATGAACGAACTTGGGTTTAAAAATCATAAANTATTAAATATTAAGAATAATATTAAGGCAGATTGGATTGATATGGGATATCAAACAGAATGAATTTTACCAATTAGAAGGTCTTAAAAGGTAACATATTAACATAAATACGTAAAACGAAAGGACAAATAGAAAAGTGGGATTAAATATTTTTTTCATTAATTAAATATAAGAAATATTTAAACAGTTATATGCAAAGATAATTAATAAAAACAAAACCTAACGTTGGTTTCATTATCTTCAATCTTTTAAAAAATTGCAAGTTACTCATACTTTATTAATTTTAATTTTAACTTTTTACAGAGGACTAGTAAGCTTCAACGAACCTTCTATGGTTCAAGATAGAACTTATGTTCCAGACGACAACTTTGAACAAGCTATAATTGATTTAGGATTTGACGATATTTTAGATGATTATGTTTTAACAAGCAACATAAATGAAGTAGGTGGTTTAGGATTGATTAGTAAAAATATAAGTGACTTAACTGGTATTGAGGGATTTAGAGATCTTTTAAATTTAGATTTAAGTGATAATAATTTATCGTTTGCTGATTTATCTAAAAATAAAGTTTTAAGAAATCTGAACCTGTCTGGAAATCAATTTAAATCTATCGATTTAACTAAAAACATTGAACTTGAGTCTTTGAAAATTGACAATAATTATTTAACTGAATTGGATGTCAGTAAAAACATTGAGCTGTCAACGTTGCAACTAGATGAAAACAATTTAAGCGAAATTGATGTTTCAAATAACACTGGNTTAGGATATATTACCCTAATAGGTAATTCATTAACAAAAATTGATGTTAAAAATAATCTTAAACTTTCAAATCTTAGGTTGGATAGAAATGAAATATCAGAAATTGATGTTAAAAGAAATATAAATCTTAAAAGACTATCTCTATCATATAATAATATAAGTTCTATCGATGTTTCAAAAAATAAAGTATTAGAAATTCTAAACTTAAACTTTAATAAACTATCAAAAATCAATGTTTATCTGAATACAAATTTGAATTCACTTAGAGTATCCAATAATAAATTAGATGATTTAGATGTNACAAATAATCTANATTTAACNACNTTAGACATTTCCAACACNGGNCTNGCTCCCGCAATTGATGTTTCAAAAAATTTNGGGCTAGTTGAATTTGATTTAACTTCAAACCCAGACTTAGAGTGTGTTAAAGTTAATCAAGGACAATTAGANATTACCTTCGCGCTTTGGTATAAGGATGCAAATACAACATATGCATTATCNTGCGATATATTAAATAGAACATACGTTCCTGATGATAATTTTGAGGAAGCACTTATCGAAATGGGATTAGATGATGTAATGGATGACTATGTCTTAACAAACAATATATCTTCCATTACAATGGTTGATTTAAATGACAAAGGTATAATAGAGACTACTGGTATAGAAGATTTTATATCTCTAGATAATTTGAATTTTGAAAACAATCGAATTAAATCAATTGATCTTTTCAAAAACACTAATCTTAAAGAAGCTAATTTTTCAAGAAACTTAATTGAAGAAATTGATATTTCAGAAAATCGACTTCTTGAACAACTAAACTTAAATAATAATTTATTATCCGAAATAGAATTATCATATAATCCAAGATTAAAAATTATTGATATTTCGGACAATGATTTTGAGTCAATTGATATTTCGAGTTTAAATCTTACAAAACTTAATTTAAGCAACAATAGGATTGAAAACATCGAGCTAACGAATAATGAATTTTTAAATTTTTTAGATATATCCAACAATCAATTCTCAAACCTAAATGTCTCTAGTAACATTCAATTAGATTACTTAAATACAACCCAGAATTTGAATTTAGAATGTATAGATGTAAGTAAAACTCAAATTAATAATATCCCGAAAGAATGGGAAAAAGACAACTTTACAAGATATTCTACAGATTGTAGTAACAAAGATCTTATATTTTACGAGGTAGAAATATATAATGCAATTTCACCTAACGGAAATGATAAAAATGACTTTTTCTATATAAAAAATGCAGATAAATATCCCAATAATTCACTAAGAATATTTGACAGAAATGGTATAATTATTTATGAAGAAAATGGTTATGGAATTGATAATAAACTCTTTTTTGGAAAATCTAATATAAATAAGAGTAATGCAATACTACCATCCGGTTCTTATTTTTATATTTTCTCTTATATCGATCAATCGTCACAAGAAACTATTGTTAAAAAGGGTGTTTTAACTTTAATAAACAATTAGTTTTGAAGACTTTAAGATTTTCATTTTTTATAGTATACTCTTCTTTTCTTTTGAAGGCACAGTCAAATTTGAAGTTAACAGATTATTATAATAACCCTTCATCATACAATCCTGCGTACGTCGGAGTAACAGAAGGTATATTTTTAAAGGGTTATTATACCTCTCAATGGACAGACTTCGAGGGGTCACCTTCTACTCAAATGGTTGATTTGCAAAATAATTTTAATAATAGAAATATAGCAGCTGGGATCTCAATATTAAATGATACTTTTGGTGCTTTAAAAAATTTAAATGCAGATGCAAACTTTTCATTGAATTTTAGATCAAGTCAAGATATATCCTTTTCATTAGGTTTAAAAGCTGGAATAAGTTCCTTCTCAACTGATTACCTCAAATTAAATATTTTAGACCGTTCAGAATTTGTATTCAATGAGAATATATCTAGAATAATCCCACTTATTGGGGTTGGTTTTTATACTCACGGTAATAATTGGTTCCTTGGAATTTCATCACCTAACATAATTGAGAATAAGATTTCTACTGAATCAGATGAAGTGTTATTTAAAAATACAAACAAATACTTCTCCACTTTCGGATATAATTTTTATATAGAAGATTTTTTATTTAAAAATCAATTTTTAGCACAAATTATTGAGGGAATTCCTATTTCATACATCTTGAGTACAAAGGTAATTTTCAAGAATTATATATCACTTTCATTACACTATCAACCTCAATATCTAACAGGAGGTGAAATCGGAATTTATCTTCCAGGAAATTTAAAAATCGCTTATGGAATGGATATATCCAATACAAATGGAATCAGCAAATATGATAATAATCATAGATTTTCAATTTCATTTCAGATTTTTAGAGGTAAAAGTAACTGGTCAGACAGACAAGAATTTGACAAGCCTTATATCATAAGATGATTTTATTTACATTTATGAGTATGAAAAATATATTATATATATTATTGCTGTTTGTTTCTATATATTCCATAGCTCAAAAAGATGACTTTGATTCTGGAGTTGAATTATATGATACTAGTGAAGAATTAGTACCTTTTTAAAAAAACTTCTCTTACAATTGGAAAATGTTGTCAATTGGGAAAAGCGATGTCAAAACTATCTGGTGGAATGTCAGATGTTTATCTAGTTCAAAGTGAATTAAATGAAGATCAGTCTTACACAATTTTTTTTGTCAGTATGTTTATGATCGGATTTGACACGGAACTGACTCAATTTGGTTTAGAGAATCCAACATCTAAAATTTCAAGTTTTCACCTAGCTGATGAATCAAAATTTAATAGACTTCAGGAGCTAATGATAAAAGGTTAGAAAGAGTTTAAAGCTCATCCAATTTTAAAAAGAATCAAATATGCTGACATATCTGAAGTACTTGAAGGAGGTAAAAATGAAGGGGATAAGTTATTATTAAGATTTCACAACAAAAAAGTTATAAAGTATGTTTCTTTTCAGTTATTCGACAAGGATACTGGTTTTAAAACATCAGGAAGGGCAATTTTTTCAAAATTTATTGGACAATTATTTGGGTCTGATGAGATTATTGACACAACGCATTAGAAATTATTTAGGGTAATTAAGTTTAACCAATTTAGACTTTAATTATACTCATGTCAATAATTGAAGCTGAATGAGTAATTGATCCCATAGAAACAAAATCAACACCAGCTTCAGCGTATTCTAATATATTTTTTTCATTTATATTTCCACTTGATTCAACTTGAAAACTTCCCTGAATAAAAGAAACTGATTCTTTAGTTTCAACGGGACTCATATTGTCAAGAATTATTCTATCAATCCAATTATGCTTTATGACCTCATCGAGTTCTTCTTTGTTTCTAACTTCAATGTAAACTGGAATTTTTAAATTATTTTGATCCAGGTAGTCTTTTGTACTAACTATAGCATTTTCAATTGATCCACAAGAGTCAATATGATTATCCTTAATCAAAATTGCATCAAAAAGACCCATCCTATGGTTAACACCCCCGCCAATTAAAACAGCCCATTTTTCTGGATACCTAAAACCTGGCGTTGTCTTTCTAGTATCAAGTATTTTG
>PBVB01000006.1 GCA_002728075.1 Flavobacteriaceae bacterium | reverse complement strand
GGTAATGACAACAAACATTTACAATTATTCATAAAATCAAAAAATAAAATTTATAAGGGAATTGCTTTTGGCAGAGGTGATTTATTAAATAAAATAAATAAAAGTAAAGGGTTTGATATCCTATACTCTGTAGAAAAAAACACTTGGAACGGTAATACTGAATTACAATTAATTATAATGGATTTAAAACTAAATAATTAAAATTTTTTTAGGAAAACAAATAACTTTCCAATGAAGAAGAGGACTTTAGATTATCCTTTTGAAGGATTTTATCAGCTAATTCCTTACCTAGTTCTACTCCCCATTGGTCAAAACTAAAAATGTTCCATACAATTCCTTGAACAAAAATTTTATGTTCATAAATAGCTATTAACCGACCTATATTTTTAGGTGTAANTTTTTCAAAAATCATTGTGTTTGATGGTTTATTNCCNTCAAAAACTTTATAAGGAGTTAAAAATTTNATTTNATCTNNATTCATTTTTTTTGATNTTAATTCTTTTTCAACTTCATCCTTATTCTTTCCTTTCATTAAAGCGTCCACTTGACCAATTAAATTTGCAAGTAGCTTTTTCTGATGCTCAGTATTTTTAAATAAAGAATTTTTAAACCCAATAAAATCTACTGGGATTAATTTTGTTCCTTGGTGAATGTGCTGGAAAAATGCGTGTTGAGAATTAGTACCACTTGCGCCCCAAATTACTGGACTGGTTTGATAATTTATTTTTTCACCATCTCTGTTTACACTTTTTCCATTACTTTCCATTACGCTCTGTTGTAAATATGCTGGAAGACTTCTCAAATACTCNGTGTAGGGAACAACAGCNTCTGTTTCAGCATTCCAAAAATTAGTGTACCAAACACCAATCATAGCTAAAATTTTTGGAATATTATCTCTGAATTTGGCAGTTTTAAAATGATAATCAACTTCTTGGGCACCACTTAAAAGTTCTTGAAAGTTATCTTGACCAATTGCAAGAGCAATTGTAATTCCTGCCGAACTCCACAACGAAAACCTTCCACCTACCCAATCATTCATAGGAAAAATTTTATCACTAGAAATTCCAAAATCTTTTATTTTGTCTAAATTATTTGAAACAGCAACAAAATGTTTTGAAACAGCATCTTTATTCGTTTTTTCTATAAACCACTTTTTTATTGTTTTGCCATTTGTCAATGTTTCTTGTGTCTTAAAACTTTTTGATACTATAATAAANAGTGTTGTTTCAGGATCTAAAACNTCNANTAAACCATGAANATGATCACCATCTACATTTGATATGAATTTTATATTCAGGTGATTTCTGTAAAANTCNAGGGCCTCNGTNACCATTTTTGGACCAAGATCAGAACCTCCAATACCAATATTAACTATTGTTGAAATTTTTTTCCCAGAAAAACCTAGATAATTACCTGTTATAATTTCATTAGAAAATTTAAAAACTCTTTCTCTTTCGGTTTTTATTTTTTCTATAATATTAACACCATCATGAATTAGTTTGTTATTACTTTGATTTCTAACCGCTGTGTGTAAAACCCCTCTCCCCTCGGTTTCATTTATCTTTTCTCCGTTAAAATATGATTTGATAGCATCATTTAATTTTATTTCTTCTGCAAGTTTTTCAAAGATATCTAGTGTTTCGTTATTTATTCTATTTCTAGAAAAATCTAAAAGNAAGTCTCCAAAGTTTATTGANAAATTTTTAAACCTGTTAGGGTCNTTANCAAAAAGGTCTGAAATACTAGTANCTTTAANTTTATTAAAGTGATTTTTTAAATCTTCCCAACTNTTTGTTTTTAAAGGATTAATTCTNGGTAAAGTCATTGTAATTCATTNCTAATTTNATTTCATGGGCCTCNTCTTCAAAATACAGGCANCTTAATTTTGTTTTTAAAGGTTTNATNTTTTCAAAAAATTCAGATCTTAANGACTTTGAAATTGGTTTTGCNTCTGGCAACTTTTGTTTATANGGNTCAACTTGTCTNCCATTTTTCCAAAATCTATAACATACATGNGGGCCTGAGGTATAGCCGGTCATTCCAACCCAGCCAATTANATCTCCTTGNTTAACATATTGTCCAGCCCTCACNTTNCTTCTNTTCATATGNAGNTACTGNGTAGAATATTTATTATTATGTCTTATTTTAACATANTTCCCATTACCCTTTGCATATTTGGATTCCGTTACTCTACCATTTGCGGTAGCCATTATGGGTGTTCCAANTGGNGCTGCGTAATCTGTTCCTCTATGTGGCTTAACACGACCATAATACGCGATTTTTCTTTTTAAGTTATATCTTGANGAGATTCTACTAAATTTAACAGGTGATTTTAANAATGCTCTTCTNAGNTTTTTAGCTTTATCATCAAAATAATCTATGATTCCCTTNCTTTTNTCTGAAANAAATTCAAAAGCATAAAGCCCTTTCCCTCTGTGCTCAAAATAGGCTGCTTTAATTTTTTCGATTCCAATTGACANGCTATCGTCAACAAANTTTTCGGTATATATAACTTTAAAGCGGTCACCCTTATCAAGTCTTGTAAAGTCAATTGTCCATGCGTATACGTCTGCCAAAAAATATGTTAGCATACTATTATAACCACTATTAATCATTGTTTCATACAATGAACTTTTAATGGTACCAGTTGCTTGCAACTCCACCACTCTTATTGGTTTTTCAACCTTTTTACCGTAAATGCTATCTCTCAATTNTATAANGGTGTAACTTAGNGGTCCAGGGTGATATATAAAATATTTTGGTGTATTAANACTNTCTTTAGTAAAAAGCAGAGTATAGGGTTTTCCAATTTGNAATTTTCTAATGTTTATTGAATTTTTTATTTTNTGAAGTATTTGGTAAACTTNTGGATAATCGATGCCGTTGTTTTCTAATATATCTCCAAATGTATCTCCTCGTTTAATTTTAAATTCTTTTGGAGAAAATTCATTAAAATCAAGCCCATATTTAATATCAGNTTTTTCAATTTCTATTTCATTTATCTGAACGGGTCTTGGTATTTTTTCTTTGTTTTTACAACTAATAATAGCCATAATAGAAAAAAGAGTTAATATCCTGAAAATGGAATTTTTCATTTAATAGCAAATTTCGGGAAGTTTTTAAACTCTTTTTTAAATGCCAATAATGACTTATTAAAAAAGTTAACAACAATTAATAGGTAAAAATATTAAATGGATGATTTAAATTTTTNAAGTTTTCTAAGTCACACTCTATGGAACCAATCTTTAAATCTGCTTTCATTTTTATTGGNATTTTATTTTTGTCATTGCTTATCCACAGAGTCACACTTTCTTGTTCTTTAAACACCCTTCCACTTTGAACATAAGGGCGAAACTTCATGCACTCAACTTTTCCAAATTTAGTNTTTAAAATATCATACCCTAAGAATCTTAGTTTAAACAAATAGTTTTCTTCATCGAAAAACATATTTATGCTTATCTCTTCATTAATTTCTATATTTTCAGTATTATAAAAATTTCTTAAATAGTAAAATGCCGAAATTAAGTCTTGAGCATTTGNGTTAATATCNAAGTTTAAAATTCTGTTGTTTTTCTTATCATTTAATTTTACTGTATTCAAGTCNTGATTGAAAAACATTTCGAGATTTTTGGTATATCCACCTTCATAAATATCTCTGATGAACCATACTGGTAAACCATTGGACTCTCTAAAATATGATTCGTAATAATCTTCAACTTTAAAAAAAAATCTNAATAGCCCAGTTGATCTTCCATATCCTTTAGCGTGNAAAACTGATAAGTTGTTCAATTTTTTTTTCTCTAGTTCAATTTCAATTTCACTTGCATTNAAAAATCCGTAATGAACTCTAAATCGAAGCCACTCACCACTTTTAAATGAATTAATAGAATTTGAAACGAACCNTTTTGTTCTTATTTGNGAGTNTGAAAANNAAAAAGTAANAATAANAAGGATTGAAANTAATTTTTTCATTTGTCTATTAAATTGAATATTCTTTTACCCTTTTTTTCTCCAAACAAACCCATGAAATCTTCCACGCTAGACTCTTTAATTCTTTTAACACTTTTAAACTCTTTTAAAAGCTGTTCTTTAGTTTTTGGCCCAATCCCTTTTAATCCGTCTAAATAAGAATCAAAGCCGCTTTTCATTCTTTTTTTCCTATGAAAGTTAATTCCAAAGCGATGAGCTTCATTTCTTAACTGTTGAATGGTTTTTAATGTCTCTGATCTTTTATCAAGATAAATTGGAATAGGGTCTCCCGGAAAAAAAATTTCTTCAAGTCTTTTTGCAATTCCAATCAAAGATACTTTCTTTTCAATTCCTAAAGATTTAATGGCGGTCATTGCTGAAGAGAGCTGGCCTTTACCTCCATCTACAATAATAAGTTCAGGTAATATTTCTCGTTGATCAATTAACCTTTTATATCTTCTAAAAACCACTTCTTTCATTGAAGCGAAATCATCAATTCCCTTTACCTCTTTGATATTATAAAGTCTGTATTCATTTTTTGATGGTTTCCCATTTCTAAAAACAACACAAGCTGCAACTGGATTTGTCCCATGCAAATTTGAATTATCAAAGCATTCGATGTGTTCTGGTTTTTTGTTAAGTCGAAGATCTAATTTCATTTGCTCCAATANTCTATTTTTATGTTTCTNGGGGTCTGTAATTTTCATTTGATTGATTTTTTCAATCCTATAAAATTTTGCATTTCTATGAGAAAGATCAAGTAGTTTTTTCTTTTCTCCTAATTTCGGAACATGAACCTTAATTTTTTCACCTAAATTAACTTTAAAAGGCAGGTAAACTTCATTTGTTTTTAAACTAAAAAGATTTCTTATTTCAATAATAGCCAGAGTTAAAAGATCTTTTTTATTTTCATTTAATTTTTTTTTAATTTCTACAGAATGAGATCTAATAATAGAACCAAAAGCAATTTGAAGAAAATTTACATAAGCGTGAGATTCATCATTGACAATTGAAAACACATCAACATTATTAATTTTTGGATTTACAATCGTTGATTTTGACTGATATTTTTCTAGAGATATAATTTTATCTTTTAAGAGTTGAGCTTCTTCATATTTTTCTACACTTGATAAATTAACCATTTCTTTTTTCATGTGATTTAAACAAAATTTAAGGTTCCCTTTAATAAGCTGTTTTATGGAGTCTTTGTTTATATCAAACAATTTAATCGATTGTCTTTCACTCCTAATCTTAAGTAAGTGGTTTAGTTCATGATTTAAGAATGGAAAAATTTCCTTTATTAAGGCTAAAAGTATTTTCAAATGTTTCACACTCGTATATGGACCAAAATATTCTGCATTTTTAATTTTATTATTTCTTGTATAAAATATTTTAGGTGGAGATTTTTGAAGACATATCCAAGGATATGTTTTATCGTCCTTTAATAAAACATTATATCTTGGTTTATATTCTTTAATTAAACTATTTTCCAACAGAAGAGCATCGGTCTCAGTCTCTACAATAATATGTTTTACCGAAAAAATTTTTTTTACTAATAATCGAGTTCTATTGTTATCATGATTTTTAGTAAAATAGGATTTGACTCTTTTTTTTAAATTTTTAGCTTTACCTATATATAAAATTTCACTTTTTTCGTTGTAAAACTGATAAACTCCTGGTTTTTCTGGCAGGGTTTCAAGCTGAATGGATATAGTTTTATCTTTAAACATAACTTATAAGTAAACAAAATTAATTCTTTTCTTTGTTGAGATATATTAAACATTGGATAAAAAAAAATTAAGATTATTATATAAGAAAAAAAGAGCCGAATTAGACTCGATAAAAATTGAGGAACTAAGTGTTGAAATAGCAAATCAAATTCTCAAACTACCTATATGGAGTTTTGAGTTCTTTCATATATTCATGGGTGTGGATAAATTGAAAGAAATAAACACAAATTACATTATTTCAGTTCTACAAGGGAGAGATAAAAACATCATTATCCCTAAAGTTATTTCAGATGCCAAGTTGAATCATTATTTGTTAAATGATTCAACCAAACTTAAATTAAATCAATGGAATGTTTTAGAACCAGTTAATGGCATAGAAATAAAACCAAAAAAAATTCAAGTAGTCTTTGTTCCTTTACTCGCATATGATAATTATGGTAACAGGGTCGGCTACGGTAAGGGATATTATGACAAATTTTTGTCAAAATGTACTAAAGAATGCTTGAAAATAGGGTTATCATTTTTCACTCCAGAAAAAAAAATAATGTCCACTTCTTTAGATATCAAACTTAACCTTTGCGTGACTCCAAAAAAAATTCACAATTTTAATTAGTTAAAAATTTTCTGTTAAAAAAGATTATAATGGCTATTCCTAAACTGATTGATGAGTCAGCAAGATTAAAAACGTATTCAAAAAAAGTATACGGTTCTCCTCCAATGAAGGGAATCCATTTTGGCCATATCCAAGAGGCGATTGGGAACTGTAACATATCAACAACATGCCCAAAAAAAAATGGAGCATACCCATCCTCAGGGAGAAATGTTGCCACTTGCCCATAGCTATGTGAAAAGATAACTCCATAAAAAATGGAATCTATTAAATTACCAACGGCTCCAGAGAAGATAAGGCATAATGATAGTAAAAAAGAATCTGAAGTTTTTTCCTGTAAAGATTTTTTTATCCAGTAGCCAAGAAAAAAAATTGCAACTACCCTTATTAGTGACAATAACAATTTTGATATCTCATCATTTAGAAAGGGAATAAAATCACTCAGTTTCGTTCCCCATGCCATCCCCTTATTTTCAACAAATAGGAGCTTAAAAAACCCATAATCAAGTATGGCATCGTCACCGTAGAGTGTTAAAGGGAAATTTAGTTTTATGTAAATTTTAGAAATTTGATCTAAGAATATAATTGTGAATATTATATAAAGGGCGCTTTTGAGATTAATTTTTGGAAAGGAAAAGTTTAAACGCATTTTTAAAAATAATTAATTTATTAAACATTCCTTGCTAACATTTCCTCTTAAAGTTTTAATTACAAGATCAGGCATATAGGAGTTATTATATAACCCGGATACAGCACCAGTTTTTGAACTAACTAGTAATTTAATCAATGGGTTGACACAAAAAATATCAGCTGAAATTGATTTTATTTTTCCTTTAATTTTTTTTTGATTTAAATTTATNTTACCNTCATCTATTTTAATGTTTATGTCTGAAAATGAAGACATTATTTTTATATTACAAGNGCCTGTAGTTATAATGGTCTTAAAGTTTATTGGAACTCCAATTTCAATGGTATTGGCTATAATTTTGTGGACACTAAGTTTGTCGTTATATTTTTTTGCCACTGGAGAAATTATTTCTTTTATTTTCAATTCTCTATTGTCAACAGTTGATTTTAAAATAATGTTTCCTTTGAACTCTCCTTCTTGGTTATACTTAACATGAATTTCATTAGAATTCGACTCATTAATTGTTATGTTACTAGTAAAATCCAATTTTAAAAAAACAAGATCAAAATCATCTGAGCTCCATTTTTTTTTGTACGTGTTTTGTGAGAATAATTTAAGATTCAGCAATGCCAGAAAAGCAATACAAATTACTTTTGCATATTTTTGGCTTCTATGCTTAAAGTAGCGTGTGGGACTAGGGTTANTCTCTCTTTTTTTATAAGTTTTCCAGTAACCCTGCATATTCCATAAGTTTTATTTTCTATTCTAATTAATGCACTTTTAAGATCTCGAATAAACTTTTCTTGTCGCAAAGCCAGCTGTGTATTTGCTTCTTTAGACATGGTTTCTGAGCCTTCCTCAAAAGCTTTGAAAGTGGGAGANGTGTCATCNGTCCCATTATTTCCGTCGTTCATGTAGGTGCTTTTTAACAATTCAAGATCTTTTTTCGCTTTCTCAATTTTTGCTTCAATCAAAACTTTAAATTGATTTAGTTCTTTGTCACTATATTTATTTTTAATTATCTCACTCATTGTGTATTAATTTTATAAAGTTCAACAAATGTTTTAATTTGATCATATTCAATATTTTCTCCTTTTCTCAATTCATTTTTAATAACTACATCCTTAGCTAAAACTTCATTTTTAATATAATTTAAATGATTAACAAACACTTTCTCTAAAGTTTTGTCAGGGGTCAAATATAAAATAATTTTATCAGTCACCTCAAATCCTGACTGTTTTCTTAAGTTTTGAATTCTATTTACAAACTCTCTAGCCAGCCCCTCATTAAAAAGCCTTTCNTTTANTCTTGTGTCAAGAGCAACNGTAATTTTATCATTATTTGCAACAANCCAACCTTCGATATCTTTATATTCTATCAATACTTCAGACGGGGCAATATTGATTTTTTCGTCGAATATATTTAAGGAAATAATTTCCCCCTTCTCTAACAATTCGATTTGATTTTTCTGAAGCGCCTCCAATTCATTTTTCAACTCATTTATTTTACTACCATATTTAGGGCCTAGAATTTTTAGGTTAGGTTTCACATATTTTACAATAATTCCTGATGAATCGTCAATAATTTCTATTTTCTTAACATTTATCTCTGAACAAATCAATTCAGAAACGCTTTCTATAGATTTTTTTTCTAAAATATTTTTTACAGGAATAATTATTTTTTTTAATGGTTGTCTTACTTTTATTTGATTTCTTTTTCTAATGGACAAAGCCAATGAGGATACCTCTCTAGCATAATTCATCTTTTTTTCGAGGTCAATGTCTCTATGCTTAGCATTACTTGAAGGAAATGCTGTTAGATGAACGGAATCATTAACTTCAGAGCTGTTTTCGTTATTAATATCTAAAAAAAGTCTTTCAGCAAAAAATGGTGCTATCGGAGCCATTAATTTACAAACTTTATCAAGGCACTCGAAAAGGGTATGATATGCTGCGAGTTTATTATCACTTAAAGTCCCCTTCCAAAATCTTCTTCTGGATAATCTTACATACCAGTTACTAAGTAAATCATTTACAAAAATTGATATATTTCTAGCNGCTTTNGTNGCNTCATANNTGTNAAANGCATCATCTACNTCNTTTATGAGGCGATTNAGTTCTGAAATAATCCATCTATCTATTTCTGGTCTTTTTTCTATTGGNATATTTTTNTTGTTGACATNNAATTCATCAATGTTNGCNTAAATNGCAAAGAATGAGTANGTATTAAANAGTGTNCCAAAAAATTTNCTAGATATTTCATTAACTCCATCTATATCAAACTTTAAATTNTCCCATGGATTAGAATTTGAAATCATATACCATCTAGTTGCNTCAGGNCCATATTTAGAAATTATTTCAAAAGGATCAATACTATTTCCGAGTCTTTTAGACATTTTTTGACCATTTTTATCTAAAACCAACCCATTTGATATAACATTTTTGTAAGCGATAGAGTCAAAAACGATAGTTGAAATCACATGTAAGGTGTAAAACCAACCTCTTGTTTGGTCAACACCTTCTGCTATATAATCGGCAGGGAACATTTTTTTCTTATCTATTAAGTCTTTATTTTCAAAAGGGTAGTGAACCTGAGCGTAAGGCATAGCACCAGAGTCAAACCAAACATCAATTAAATCTTTTTCTCTGTACATTGGTTTACCGTCGTTGCTTGTAAGAATAATACTATCCACGGTATTCTTATGTAAATCTATTTTATCATAATTTTCATCTCCCATATTATCCGCCTCAAAGTCTTCCAATAGGTTAAATTCCATATGGTTATAGTTAACGGATCTAATAATTTCACTTCTCAACTCATTAACTGATCCGATTACTTTTGTTTCGCTCTTATCTATTGTTCTCCATATTGGCAGCGGAATCCCCCAATATCTGCTCCTAGATAAATTCCAGTCATTTGCACTTGACAGCCAATTGCTAAATCTTTTTTCTCCAGTGGATTTGGGAACCCAGTTTATCTCTTTATTTAAAGAAACCAATTTATTTCTAATTTTAGATACACCTATAAACCAAGAATCTAGAGGGTAGTAAAGAATAGGTTTATCTGTTCTCCAGCAATTTGGATAAGAGTGAATATATTTTTCTACTTTNAATGCTCTATTTTTTTCTTTAAGATGTATGCATATTTCAACATCTACCGATTTTTCAGGTGTTTGATCTTCTTCATAATATTCATTTTTAACATATTTGCCGCCAATTATTTTTAGATTGTCAATAAATCTACCTTGTAAGTTTACAAGTGGAACGAGTTGTCCATTTATATCTTTCAAAAGTAACGGGGGAACTGGAGGACTAGCCTGACTTGCTGCTAAAGCGTCGTCTGCCCCAAAAGTAGGTGCTGTATGGACTATTCCTGTTCCTTCATCTGTTGTGACAAAATCTCCTGAAATTACCCGATATGCATTCTCAGGATTNTCATATGGGGCTGGTGCATCTTCCCAGATTTTTTCATATCTAATGTCAATAAGTTTATCTCCCTTTATCTCATTAATAATTAAGAAAGGAAACAGTTTTTCTGAAGATTTCAATGAAAGGTCTTGAGGAGAATTTATTTCAATAAAACTTTTGTCAAAAACCTTATTCATCAGATCTTTAGCTAATAAAACCCGTATGGGTTTTTTTGTGTATAAATTAAAAGTGTCAATAACAACATAATTAATTTTTTTACTAATTGTCAAGGCAGTATTAGAAGGTAGGGTCCAGGGAGTAGTAGTCCAAGCAAGAAAAAATAAATCTGAATTTGTTTTTAGTTCATCAGGAAGACTATTTTTTATAACTTTAAACATCGCAGTTATTGACACATCGGTTACATCTCTATAAGTTCCAGGTTGATTTAGTTCGTGTGAACTCAGACCTGTTCCAGCTTTCGGAGAATAGGGTTGGACCGTATAGCCTTTGTAAATTAAACCTTTATTGTAAATTTCTTTTAACAACCACCAAACACTTTCAATATACTTAGTTTTATAGGTTATGTATGGATTATCCATATCAACCCAAAATCCAATTTTTTTTGTCAATTCGTTCCACACGTCTGTATAGCGCATAACTGCATTTTTACAGGTGCTGTTATATTTTTCAACACTAATTTTCCCCCCAATATCTTCTTTTGTAATATTTAATTCTTTTTCAACACCCAGTTCTACAGGTAAACCGTGAGTATCCCATCCAGCTTTTCTTTCCACCTTAAAACCCTTTTGCGTCTTGTATCTGCAAAATATATCTTTGATAGTTCTTGCCATAACATGGTGGATTCCTGGGAGACCGTTTGCAGATGGAGGCCCCTCATAAAAGACGTAAGGAGTTGAATCTTTATTTGAATGTATACTTTTTTCAAATATTTTTTCAGTCTCCCAAAAAGCAAGAATTTCGGTAGAAATTGTGTTTAATTTAAGTTGTTTATAATCTTTGAAGGCCATAAGTCAAACATTAAATGTCCGAAAGTAGCACTTTTTTGTGGATTTTAGCCATAAATTATTTCGTCTTATTAAAACTTTACATTAAGGTTTAAAATAATTGATCTTCCTGGTGCAGAGATGCCTGAGGCAAATTCCTTGTAATGTAAATCAAATATGTTTTCTATAGAGAAGGATGTCCTTACGTTTTCATTATAATCAAATGCAGCTGAGAGGGAGTAAACTGACCATTTGGGAGAACCATAATACATTATGTTTCCCCTTTTAGTACCAATTATTGGTGTTTCTTCAATTTTATCTTCACCGCCTTTACTATAATCTTCTGGTAATTTTCTTCCGCTAAAATTGTTACTTAATGTTAAATTAAATTTCTGCCTGTTATAATTAATTCTAACATTCCCATATAGAGGCAGTATTGAGGGGAGCGGACCTATCTGTTTGTTTACAGTACTGTTTGTCAAATTAATATTCCCCATGATAGAGAAAGAATTAAAAAACTTTCCCATCCCATCAATAGAAACACCATAAATCCTTGCATTCCCGATATTTTGATTTATTTGTGTAGAAAGTTTTTCATTATCTATAATTAAAGATGATATACCAGTATTAGATAAACTGTTAGAAAAGGGAGAGATAATTCTTCCTATATAATTTTTAATATTTGAGTTAAAAAAACGGCCTTCAATTGAAAAAACATCATCTTTAGAAAAAGTTAATCCACCTTCAAAATTATAAACATATTCGGGTTTTAATTCCGGATTTGGAATAATAAGTACTCCTCTGTTTTCTCTAATTTTTCCAAGGTCATCTATGTTTGGTGATCTAAACCCAGTAGAAAAAAGAAAATTCATTTTTACATTTTTATTAGGACGGTATGAAGAAGAAATACTTCCCGTTAATGCATTATTTGTTGTTTTTAAATCTAGATTTTTAGATTTTAAAAACTGTTCATTAGCCCAACTTGCTTTAATTTTAGTTGAAGTGTAACGGGCACCTAGCGAAATAGATGATTTTGAATTTAGATCTAGTCTCATGTTTGAATAAGCAGCGGATACGAAATAAGAGCTTCCATTGTTTGGATATCTGGATGGAAATTTTCCTAAAAATCGAGTTTGAGTGATAGTATTTCCCAATAATATTAACCTCTCTCTAAATGCATCTGATTTTATTTTATTACCAATAAATTCGAAACCGTAAACAATACTAATTTTTCTGGTTTTTGGCGCTTCGAAGTCAGCATTTAAACTAAAAATATTTACNTTTTCATTTTGATTGATTCTATCTATGGATTCAAATCTTCTTTGAATTCTAGATTCCTTAACCCATTGATAAGCGGCTATAATAGTACCCTTGTAAAGATATTTTTTATTAGGAAATATTTTTAGTTGAGGTGAAATTAATAATCTTTTTTGTGGCCCATAATTCCATTCAGCGAATCTCAAATTATTTTTTATCATTTCATTTAATTTGTCAAATCTTGGAATATTTGAAGAATTTGAGAATTGAAGATTGATTAACAGTTGTTTTTCTTTGGGTAATGTAAAAACAATTTTTTGCAAAATATCTATTTGGCTGTATTCGGAATTTTTTTGAATATTAGGATTGTTATTTTTAGAAGGAGATTCAAAATATAGAGAAGTCGAATTAGACGAGTATTCATTAACCAATCCCCAGTTTTGAAAACCATGCTGTCTATTTTTTCCCATTAAAATGTCTCCAAATTTTGAAAATGTAAAACTCGTTAGAATAGCAGATTTGTTAAAACTTGCTTCACTATTGAAATGGTGAACAACGCTTTGTCTNGNACTATTAAATGTCGATGANAAGAAATTTGTAAATTTTTTGGCATTGTTGATTTTTGGAGTTTTGGTATANTAGTGAACAACACCTCCAAGTGCATCCGAACCATATCCAACAGATGAAGAACCGTAAATAATTTCTACTCGTTCAAGACTATTGGGATCTACCGTTATGGCATTTTGTAAATGNCCAGATCTAAAAATTCCATTATTCATTCTTACTCCATCAAGTACTAAAAGAACCCGATTTGCCTCAAATCCTCTAATAACTGGACTTCCACCGCCCCCTTGAGATTTTTGAACTCTAATTGAGGGAGCCAATAACAAAACCTCAGCACCAGTTGCTGGGGAATTATTAACTATTGAATTTTTATCGATAATCTCAACCTTTTGAGTGATTTTTTTTGATTGCGAAGCAGTTCTAGCAACTGAAAGTACAATTTCTGATAATTTTTTTTCATTAACACTCATTTCTATTAAACTAGAATTAGAAAGTATCTCTTCAACAGTAATTTTTTTGTCATCATATCCNATNAAGCTAAAAGTCAAAGTATCTTTTACTGAAAAAAAATTCAAATCGAAAATCCCATTATTGTTAGTTGANGTATATTTTTTTTTGTTTTCATTAAAGATGTATACNNCATAAAGAGGTTCTTGAGTTAGCATGTCATTTACTTTTATCTGTTGTGAAATGCCTTTAAACCCAATTAGCAAAAGAAAAATGATTAATAATACTTTGTCTCTATTCAAAAACTTGATGTAATACATGGAGTGATTTAGGTTGTTTGAAACCTTGAACATGATATTCGATATANTCCAAAAGTATTTTAAGGATTTCATGTTTTTGTACTTGACTAACTTTTANCATAAAACAATNATCAAATTTCATGCCTAATAACCTTATAATGACCTTTACAGAATCACCCTCCGCATATAAATCATTGGGTTTTTCTTTTTCAAATGAACCATTTTTGAATGAAAGAAATTTTGAGTTAGACGATTTTAAATGAGGATTAATACCCAAGTACTTTAATAGATTTAAAATAAAAATCATATGAAAATTTGATATTTTGTCATTATTGTCTAACCATTTAAGTGAATTTTCAAGGAAGGAAAATAATTCCTTATTACAAGCTTCTTCCAAAATGCACATATTTAGAATCTCGTTTAAGAAAAGAATAATTGAACTTTTACGATAATCTAAATATAAGTTTTGGCAATGATTATGGACCTTACAATCAATCAAAAAATTAAATTTTTTCTTTTCCCTTTTATTGTACTTAATAAAGATTTGAGATAATGGCTGAAAGTGAGAATTTTTGAGTTTTGTTTTCGTTTTTCCCAATATCCCTTTTAAAAAAAAAGACTTTCTACCCTCTAAGTCAGTAAAAACATCGACTATAAGACTAGAATCACCGTATTTTATTTTACGAAGGACAATTCCTTTTGTTGAAATGATCATTTGTTAGACAACCCCTTGGGCAATCATAGCGTCAGCAACTTTTACAAAACCTGCAATATTTGCCCCTTTAACATAATTTATGTAATTCTTTTCAGAACCATATTTTACACAAGAATTATGAATTTCATTCATAATTTCCTTTAATTTAGAATCGACTTCCTCTCTACTCCAATTGTATCTCAATGAATTTTGGGCCATTTCTAGTCCAGAAACGGCTACCCCTCCTGCGTTTGACGCTTTACCTGGGGCAAATAATATTTTTTTTTCAATTAATAAACTTATTGCATCTGGTGTTGTAGGCATATTTGCGCCTTCACCAACGCAAATACATCCATTTTTAATAAGACTTTTTGCGTCTACTAACTGCAATTCATTTTGAGTAGCACAAGGGAGAGCGATATCGCACCCAACTCTCCAAGGCGTTTTGTTTTGAAAATATGAGGCAGAGGGAAATTTCTCAGCATATTTACTGATTCTTTCTCTATCAATATTTTTAATTTTCATTAAAACCTTAAGTTTTTCAGCGTCTATACCATCTTTGTCAAGTATAAAACCCGAAGAATCAGACATGGTAATTACTTTAGCTCCAAGGGATATGACTTTTTCTGCAGCATATTGGGCAACATTNCCAGAACCCGAAATGGACACTTTTTTATCTTTAAAATTTAGATTTTTTTGTTCTAACATTTTTTCTACAAAATATACCACACCGTAACCCGTTGCTTCAGGCCTAATAAGAGAACCACCCCAACTAACACCTTTCCCAGTTAATACACCAGTAAACTCATTTTTAAGTCTTTTGTATTGTCCAAAAAGATATCCTATCTCTCTACTTCCAACGCCTATATCACCTGCAGGTATGTCACGATTGGGGCCAATGTGACGAAATAATTCAGTCATAAAGCTTTGGCAGAATCTCATTACCTCAGTATCAGTTTTGCCCTTGGGATTAAAATCAGACCCACCCTTACCTCCACCCATGGGCAGGGTAGTTAAACTGTTTTTGAATATTTGTTCAAATGCTAAAAACTTAAGTACACTTAAGTTTACATTTGGATGAAACCTCAACCCTCCTTTNTAGGGTCCTATTGCAGAGTTCATTTCAATCCTATATCCTCTGTTTACTCTAATTTCTTCTTGGTCGTCAATCCATGCCACTCTAAATGAAANAACTCTTTCAGGTTCTACCATTCTAAGGAGTATNTTCTGACCGTAATAGATTTCATTNTGATATATATAAGGAATTACTGTCTCAGCAACTTCAGTTACTGCTTGCATGAATTCAGGTTCATTTTGGTTCCTTTTTCCTACTTCATCCAAAAAAGATTTAACAATTTTTTCCATTATAAATTTTACATTAATTTAAATTAATTTATTCAAATAACTTAGTTATAAGGCTTCCAATTTTATCTAATCCTAAAATCTCAATGCCTTTTATTTCAGCAAGATCTTTTTTAAAATTTGAAGTCACAAATACCTNATAACCAAGTTTTTTAGCCTCACTAATTCTCTTGTCTAACTTTTGNACAGGCCTAAGTTCACCGGATAGACCAATCTCAGAAGCAAAACAGATTTTATCATTTAAAGGAGTATCATGATAACTTGACAAAATTGCTGAAACTATAGCGAGATCTAAAGAGGGATCTTCGCTTTTAACCCCTCCAGTTATATTCAAAAAAACATCTTTATTNGATAATTGAACTCCAGCTCTTTTTNCNAGTACCGCAAGAAGCATATTTAATCTTTTAGAATTGAACCCAGTTGAACTTCTTTGAGGTGTACCGTAAACTGCTGTACTAACTAGTGCTTGTACCTCTAAAGTTAAAGGCCTCATCCCTTCCATTGACATTCCNATTGCGTGCCCACTCATTTCGCTTCTATTTTGAGTCAAAAAAATTTCGTTAGGGTTTTTAACTTCCCTAAGTCCTGAGGACAACATTTCNTAAATTCCTATCTCACTTGTTGAGCCAAATCGATTTTTTTTAGCTCTTAATATTCTATAAGAGTGATTATTGTCCCCTTCAAAACTTATNACTATATCAACCATGTGTTCTAAAACTTTGGGCCCAGCTATGNTCCCATCTTTGGTTAAATGCCCTATTANCATTACAGCTGAACCAGTATTTTTTGCATATTTTATAAGTTCACTTGAACATTCTCTAATTTGATTTACGCTTCCAGGTGATCCNTCGATCATTTTAGAATGTAATGTTTGAATGGANTCAATTATCAATATTTCAGGATTAATCTCCTTAATTTGCTNAAAAATATTCTCTATTTCTGTCTCACTCAAAAAATAAGTTTGCCCTATTCCTTTACCAATTCTTTCTGAACGAACTTTTATCTGACGTAAACTTTCTTCTCCAGATACATATAATACTCTTTTATCAAACTTCATTGAAATTTGAAGCAANAAAGTAGATTTACCTATTCCTGGCTCACCACTTATTAAACTAACCGAGCCGGGGACAAGGCCACCCCCTAGAACGTTATTCCATTCATCATCTTTAACAACCAACCTTATTTCACTTTCAGAATCTATTTCACTCATCCGAAGAGGAATATTTTCTTTTTTAAAATAATTTCCAAATTCAGTTTGAGATTTGGCTTTTATCGAACTTACCTTTTTTTCTTTCAGAGAATTCCACTCTTTACAATACTTACACTGGCCGTGCCATTTTGAATGTTCATTACCACAATTTTTACAATAGAAGACAACTTTTTCTTTATTCATATTTAAACAAAATTAGTNAAGNTTATATAGAATGAGATTTATGTTTTTTTATTATTAATAATCGGAAGAAGCACAAAAGACATAAGACCGAANANTATNACTATNATTGTTTGAGATGTCCACAATATCCAACCAAATGCTAAACTTGTTTCTAACGGTAATCCATAAAAGCTTAAAGCCATAGAGATCGAAAGTGGATAAACCCCAATCCCACCATTTGTAGTTGTTATTGAAATAGCACCAAAAATAAATGAAATTAAAAGTGATTTGAAATCCAATAATTCAGTTCCAGATATACTAAATTTCATTACATAAAAAACCAATAAATAAATAGACCAAATAAAAATCGTGTGTGCTATATAGTAAATTCTATTTTGCATATTTATAATTGAAGTAAAACCAACACGGATCCCTTTAACAAAAGCATAAAACTTTTGAACTAATGCTTTTTTGAAAACTTTTATTAAAATCAGAGTCGACAATAAAAAAAATAATACTGTCAAAAAAAGCTTATAGTTATTTAAATAAAGACCTGCTTTTTCCTTTATTACAGGAAGTAAAATGTCAGTTTCTAAAAATAAAAACAAAAAAATTAGAAAAAATAATATTATTAAATCTATAAGTCTTTCAGCCAATATTGTTCCTAACCCCTTGTCAAAGGGTATTGATTCGTATGTTTGCATAACAGTGGCTCTTAATATTTCTCCTGAACGCGG
>PBVB01000005.1 GCA_002728075.1 Flavobacteriaceae bacterium | reverse complement strand
ACAAACCAAAAGTTCTTGTAAAACGGTAGTGAATGTTAGTCCCAAAGTTCAAATTTATTTTNCCNGAAGTTTCTCTATCANCTGTATTTGTCAAACTNGGCTCNAAAAAAACCTCAAAATTTAATTTNCTGTAAAACTCAAGNTCAATNGAATTTTTTTGATACTGTTGAATNAAAAGNTCNCCATCTTGAGCATNTGAAAAATTTNTAAATNAAAGCANAACTAAATANNTAAAANTTATAGTGATGCTANATGAATTNAANACAAATTTCAAGAAGCTAATTTTCTTATNGCGTCNATAAAAACTTCAATCTCATCGATTGAATTATAAANGTTTGGAGTAATCCTACAGCCTTTTACATTTNCATAGTCGATAGCAACAGTAAAGATGTTAAANTTTTTTAAAAGTTGNTCNGCCATAATTNTGGGNGGCATNCCTTTAATCCCTANGTTACCAATACCAAAGCTTTTTGNGAATGATAAGGGAGTATTTATTTCAACATTTGACACATTTTTCAAATTTTGAATCCAATGGTTTTGAAGTTTTTTGAGTCTTTTTTCTTTTCTTTTGATTCCTATCCAATCAATGTAATCAAGAGCATTATTTATNGCTAAATGTANNTGNACAGGATTGGTTCCNAAATGATTTAATTTTTTTANTCCATTGAAATCATTTGAGTGTCCNGCTAGCAAAGGCCAAATTTTTGAAATATGCTTTTCTTTAATATAAAGTAATCCTGCACCTAATGGAGCGGACAACCACTTATGCAGACTCGAACCATAGTAATCACAATTCAAATCCTCAATAGAAAAATTAAAATGACCAATNCAGTGAGCTCCATCTACCATTACCTCAACACCATANNTGTGNGCCATCTCACAAATTTTTTTTATAGGNAGTATTTGGCCAGTTATGTTGATCATATGACAGACCATCAGTAATTTGGTTTTTTTGGTAATCTGATTTTCATATAGCTNAACAATTTCTTCATCTGAGGATGGNTGNTTAGGNATTGAAATCACGTTGGTCTTGATATTATATCTTTTAGATACCTGNTCAAACATTAATTTCATAGAACCATAGTCCTGTTGAGCATAAATTGCTTCATCTCCTTTTTCCCATGGATAACCTCCTATTATTAAGTCTAATGATTCAGTAGTATTTCGGGTAATAATAATATTTTTCTTATCACACGACAACCAATCCGAAATCCTTTTTCTAAGTTTTAGATTATCATCTTCAAGATTATTTCTCATATAATAGGAACCCTCAAAATTTATAGCTTTAACGTGTTCAATATATTTATATAGAGTTGGATTGGGGATGATATTATAATAACCGTTTTCTAAATTTATATAATCTTCCTTTAGGGAGTAATGACCTCTTACGGTTTTCCACAAATCATCTTCAGTCTTGAAGGGAGGTAAACTAAACTTATTCTTGTCATAAATAATATTATCTGGGAAAGTGTAGGTGGCTAAACCCACCAAACCAAATTTTTGAATAAATTCTCTTTTATTCATAATATCTTAAAGTTATGATTTTAAATACAAAAAAAATAACCCAAAATAAATAACTAAATAGATGATGTAATTCCTTCTAACTTTTAAATACACTTTATCATTTGGATATAATTTAAAAATCAATCCCTTTAACTCTTTTATAAAAAGAGGCTTGATATTAATTTTCCAGTCATCTGTCTGATAAACGATTTTTCTGAATTTGCTTCGGAAGTAAAAGCTTGGTAAACTCCAAATAAATAAAACTATAAGAATAATCTGCTTGGAAAACACTAGTTAATTTTTAATAAAGTAGGAAGCGGCAAATATAATTATTCCAAAAATCAAAACAATCCCACTATTTTCTAATAAAAATTCAAAAACACTTAAAGTAACACCAAGTCCAATGACAAAAAACCCAAAATTTCTAATAAAATACTTCATTAAAATTTTCTAAANAAATAAAAAATTAAAGATAGAACAACACTTATTAAAATTGATGACCCTANGGGGAAATAAAATTTAGTATTTCCCTTTTCAAATTTAAAATCCAATGGGTTATTGTAATTGATGCCATTTTTTTCAATGATTAAAAAAATACCACCTACGATAACCAAAAAAATCCCAATTAAAATTATCTGCTTGGCCATATTAAATATGATATTATAAATATAATTTTAAATTTCTGACAATTATAATTAAAATATTAAATCAACTGTAAAAATTTAGGATTTCAGAAATATTTCTATAGTAGCTTTTACCAAATAAAACCAGATGAACTAAAAGAGGGTATAATTGATATATTTTCTCTCTTTCAAAGTAACTATTTTCTAAAGGAATAATGTTACGGTAACTTTTCATCGCTGCTTCTGGGTAACTTCCAAATAAAGAAAGCATAGCCCAGTCCATTTCTGGATGACCATAATAAATAGCAGGATCAATAAAGACAGGTTTTCCTTGTTCATCAAAAATTAAATTCCCTGACCATAGATCTCCATGGATTAGTGATGGTTCTGTATAAGGTATATACGTGTCCAATTTTAAGCAAAGTTTCTCTATTTTTTTTGAATCTGCTTTAGTGAGCAATTCTCTATTAAATGCAGATTTTGTAAGATGAAGAATTCTATGATTCGAATAGAAATCTTTCCAATTATCTTCATTCTTATTTATTTGTTTTAATGAACCAACATAATTGTCATAATCAAGACCGAAAAATTCATTTTTATTTGAGTGAAGAATAGCTAATTTTTCACCAAAGAGTTCCCAATTACCAAAGCTTCTATTTGGGATGTACTCTAAAGCTAAAAAGGCCAAGCTGTCTCTTACTTTTTCGAAAATAACCTTTGGTGTTCTAACTCCAGATTGATTTAATTTTAATAACCCATTTTTTTCCTTCTCAAACATTCCTGGAAATGTAAGTGAATTATTGATTTTAACTACGACCTTGTACTTTTCAAGCTCACATAAGAAGACTGAATTTATACTCCCCCCTCCTAACTGATCAAATTTTTTTATGTTTGAATTTAATTCTTCTCTAATTATTTTTTTGGTAGTTTCTATATAATTCATATAAAAACTAGGGAAGAGTTTGGAACCCCATATTGTATAAAATAAATCCGAAAATATCAGCATATTGATCTATGCGCTTGCTTACAGGTGTNCCAGCTCCATGACCNGCCCTTTTTTCAATCCTTATTAAAACAGGGGAATCACCAATATGTTTTTTTTGGAGTTCAGATATAAACTTGTATGAATGAGCAGGTACAACCCTGTCGTCATGGTCAGCAGTTGTAACTAACGTTGCAGGGTAATTGGTATTTTCTTTTACATTGTGAACAGGCGAATATTTTTTTAAATATCTATACATTTNCTCCGACTCTTCAGAAGTNCCNTAATCATAGGCCCATCCTGCCCCGGCAGTAAATTTATGATATCTTAACATATCNAAAACNCCTACGGCTGGGATAGCCACCTTCATCAATTCAGGGCGTTGGGTCATAGTAGCACCAACTAGCAATCCACCATTTGAACCACCTCGAATTGCNAAATAATCTGAAGTTGTNATTTTTTTAGAAATTAAATATTCTGCAGCAGCAATAAAATCATCAAACACATTTTGTTTGTTCATTTTTACACCCTGAAGATGCCAATTTTTNCCATATTCTCCACCACCTCTNAGGTTTGGNACAGCATAAANTCCACCTAGNTCCATCCANATGGCATTGGAAATACTAAATGATGGTAAAATACTAATATTGAATCCNCCATACGCATAAAGAATGGTTGGGTTTTTTCCATTATACTCAATCCCCTTTTTGTGAGTTATTGTCATGGGTATTTTTGTTCCATCNTTTGAAGTATAAAAAACTTGTTTTGAAATATATTTTTCTGGATCAAAATNTATATNTGGNTTCCAATAGATTTGCGTNTTATTNTTTTTAGGATCAAGTGAATAAATTATGCTTGGAGAATTATAGTTAGTGAATGTAAAGTAAACCTCTTTATCATTTTTCTTACCACTAAACCCTCTGGCAGTCCCTACACTTGGAAGTTGAATTTCACCTAAGTTTTTGCCATCCAAATCATACTTTATGATTTTGGATTTTACATCAACAGTATATTTAGCAAAAAAATATCCTGCTGAGTAGGATANATTTAGTACGCTTTCTCCTTCAGGAATAAAGTCTTTCCAAAATTTTTCGTTTGNTGTTTTAACTTTTGTTGATACAACTTTATTATTAGGAGCATTCTTATTTGTNACAAAAAACAATCGATCTTNTTCACTGTGAACAAGATAGCTATCTGTACTATAGTCTTCATCAATAGGTATCAAGGGTGAGTCATCAGTTCCTAATGATTTTAAAAAACTTATATTTCCTTTGGTAAATTTTGAAGCTTCTATTATTAAATATTTGCCGTCCTCTGTAACAGAGCCTCCCACGTATCGGTGTTTNTCATTTTTCTTTCCACCATAAATAATTTTATCATCTTTTTGTTTTGTCCCCAATTTGTGATAATAAAGCTTGTGCTGATCNGTTTTGTCACTTAACTCGCTTTTTTTTGGTCTATCGTAACTTGAATAAAAGAAACCTTCGTTTCCTTTCCAGCTAATGCCACTAAATTTTATATCTACAAGGGTATCTTCAATAATTTTTTTCGATTCCGTATCCATTACAATCATCTTTCTCCAATCACTCCCACCATCACTTATTGAATAACAAACTTTACCCCCGTCTTTCGAAAAACTAAGTCCCGAGAGAGAAATTGTTCCATCATCAGAGAATTTATTTGGATCTAAAAAAACCTCTTCAGCGCCATCTTTTTTCCTATATAAAACATATTGATTTTGAAGGCCGTTATTTCTATAATAATAAACATGTTTGCCTTCAAAAAAAGGAGAGGACAGCTTCTCATAGTTCCATATTTTCTCAAACCTTTGCTTTAAATCTTCCCTAAATTTTATTTGATTAAGATAGGTAAAGGTGGTGTTGTTTTGTCTTTCAACCCAATCTTTTGTTTTATCACTCATATCATTTTCAAGCCATCTATAATTATCTGAAATTTCTTCTCCGAAGTAATTATCTATCACAGGGATTATTTCAGTTTCAGGATATACTAATTTTTCATTTTTGCATGAAAGGTTTACAAAAAAACAAATCATTAGGGGGCAGACATATCTATTCATTTCAAAGCTTTGTGTAGATTAAAATAGTATTTGAAACTACTCAATAAATCCGTTAATATCAAATTTTGAAACAAATTCCCATATTAATTCATTTGTGTTAATATTGTTTGATAATAAAGAATTATAATCCCAAGTGTGCGTCCCATTGAGTATCTTATAATGAGAAACGAAAGGGGTTTCTATAGAATCTTTGTATACATAATTCTCAACTCCTTCAAAAAAGTTAATCTCCACATTTTCAGCAAAGTTTAGTTCAGACCAGAAATTTAAAACGTCATTAATTGGGACTAATCCAGGGGCACCCTCATATGGAACAATAGGGTCGTTCACTCCGTGAATATTAATCATTGGCTTTGGCATAGTTGCCTGGCAATTTTCATAAGTATCGGACATCATCGTTCCTGCAACAGAACCTATTGCTGCAATTTGGCTATATAAATTACACGCTAGTCCATAGGAGAAAAAGCCTCCATTNGAATAGCCACAAGCATAAATTCTGGAACTATCGATATTTATTTCTTCAGGCAAAGTGGTTAAAAGTTTATCTATAAATCCTAAGTCATCCGTACTGCTTTTATTTCCCTCNCCTATCAAGCTTGGATTCCAATGAGCATAGTTTCCGAGCAGAGTTCCTTGTGGATATATTAAAATAAAACCTTTGGATTCAGAAAGTGCTCTCATATCGGCACTTCTCAAATGTCTTTGAGCTGTTCCGCCAAAACCATGAAAATTTAACATCACNGGAAGAGGCGTATCTTCACTGTAAGACTGAGGGATATACAGAATATATTCCCTAATTTGGTTTTGATAAAGTAAACTTCTATTAAGTAGACCCTTTTTATTCTCAAGATTTGGCAATCCGACACTTGAACTTTCNTTACAGGAAAATAGAAGAAGAATTAAAATTCTTATACAAAAGGATTTAAACGTTGTTCTCATTTGTCTTTTACTTCTACCTTCTAAATTATTTAATTTTTCAATCATTAGGTCTTTAACACTGATTTAATCAAATATTTTTATATTTGGGATCTAAAAAATTCAAATGAAAAACAAAATAAATTTTTTTATAACCTTATTGACGGCATTACTTATAATTTCTTGTAGTAAAAGTGAGGGAGATGACGAAACAACAGAAGTTAACCCGCTAGTTGGTACATGGAAACTTGCTAATGAACCTGGTTCTTTGGCCGTTGGTGAAGGACTAGGAAATTATAATTGGTGGTCAATTAGTGCTGATGATATCAACACTCGTAGTTGTCTTTTTGATGATTCATATGTTTTAACTGAAGATGGAATACTTCAAAACATATTGGGTGCTCAAACATGGCTTGAAGCTTGGCAAGGGGTAAGTGAAGGTTGTGGGTCTCCAGTGAGTCCACATGATGGGGCTAATAATGGAACTTGGATATCAGACGAAACCACCATATCAGTTAGTGGAAGAGGTAGTTTTTTAGGACTTTCAAAAGTTCATAATAGCGGAGAAGATGGTAATCCAACTACTCCAATAATTTACAATTATAATCTTTCCTCTAATAACACAGTGTTAGAATTGACACTTCAAGGATTTCAGCCAGATAATCCTGGGGCNACTTGGTATTTTAAATTAAAAAAATATTGATTTTTATATGTTATTTGAATAAAATGAAGTGGTACATATTATTCACTTCTTTAATTCTAGCATGTTCACCAAGTGGGGATGATGACAACAATATTGAAGAAAACATTATATCTTTTGTATCTGAGTCACTGACTGAGGAAGATAAGTTTGGACTAATTTGGAATGATGAATTTGAAGGTCAAAATTTAAATTCAGCAAAGTGGAATGTCCAAACTGGTGATGGTACAGATGAGGGTGTTCCTGGTTGGGGGAATCAAGAAGAACAAACATATACTGACAGAAATAAAAATTTAAAAATTAAGGACGGATTTTTAATTATATCTGCCTTTAAAGAAAACTATCTTGGAAAGTCTTATACATCTGCAAGAATCAACACACAAGACAAGTTTTCCTTTCAATATGGAAGAATCGAGACAAGAGTAAAACTTCCTAAAAGAAAAGGTACNTGGCCTGCTATATGGCTTTTAGGAGAAAACCATAGCACTGTCGGATGGCCTAGATGTGGTGAAATAGACTTTATTGAGCAGTTTGGTCAAGAAAAAGACAAGGTAATAACAGCAACACATTGGTTCAATGAAGAAAATAGAAGTAATGCAATGTATTCAAAAAAGACAAGNATTCCATCCACTTCAGATGAATTCATAAAATATAAATTAACTTGGGATGAGGTAGCAATAAGAATTTATATTGAAGGGGAAAAAGCCTACGAAATTGCTCTTAACGAAACATTGCCTTTTGACCAGCCTTTTTTCTTACTTATAAACCTTGCAATGGGTGGAACTAATGGTGGAGCAACTTCTTCAAACTTCATTAGTGATGACTTCTATATTGATTATATACGAGTTTATGAAAACTAAAGTGGTCTTTGATTAATCGTTAAATGATTTCCACATTAACAAATTAATTTGATACAAGCTTAAAGTATTTAACTTTAAAATGTCAAGCTGATTGACAATATAAACTTGTAAAATTCAATAAGATGTTAATTTAAATAAAGCAGTAATAGTGTCAAATAAACCAAAATTAATACGTCAAATGGGATTGATTACTGTAGTTGCCACAGGCGTGTCCTCTATGGTTGGAGCTTCAATTAACGTTGTGCCTTTCATGATATACAGAAGTGTTCCTTCAATAGGGCCTTATGTTCTTTTGGCTTTCATTACAGCTTTAGTTCCAGCGCTCTTGGCAGGATTAGCTTATGCTATACTTTCCTCTGCTATGCCAAGAGCAGGAGGAAGTTATTTGTATGCTAGTAGAGGCTTAAATCCGTATTTAGGGTTTATAGCTAGTTTTTCTCAATGGTTTGGACTATCTATTGTAATTGGGGTAATTTCATATATTTCAATTCCTTTTTTAAGAGATATAGCTTTTAGTTACGAACTTTTTTATTTATCCAATTTATTAGATATATCTATTGTGCGTGTCTTGTTGGCATTAAGTCTTATTTGGTTCTTTGTTTATTTAAATATTAGAGGTATAAAATCCTACGAAAATTTATTGATACCTATGGTTATCATCATTTTTCTTTTAGGAAGTATTGTTATCATATCATCTCTTTTTTATGACCAATCTGATTTCATCTATGCTCTAAAAGAAAAAACTGGAGAAATTTATACTGTCAGTGTTAAACCTGAATTTAAATGGTATTCATTTTTTTCAGCTGTAGCAATTCTATTTTCAAGTTTTATTGGTTTTGATGCAATCGCCCAAACTGGTAGCGAATCATTAAACCCAAGGAGAAATTTACCCATTGCAATATTAATATCCATTCTAGGAGTTGGATTATTTTATTTTCTTTTCACATCGTCTGTTTATAACATTATTCCTTGGAGTTATATTTCAGAACAAGCTAAATTTAAAGATCTAACTGCTCCTGGATTGTTGAGTTATGTTCTACCAAGTGGAATAGACTCTCTAATTATTATAGGAGCTGCCATAGCCCTTATAAACGATATACCAGCTATGCTGCTTTCGGTTTCTCGTCTCATTTTCACCTGGGCTAAAGATGGCATTGCATCAAAAAATTTGACATATATACATCCAAANAAAAATACACCAGTCACAGCTCTAATTTTTTCTGGAATGGTTTCAACCATAGGAGTGTTGGGATCCAATTTGGCAGAAGATTTTTTTTTAGGTATTGATATAATGGTAACATCAATGTTGGTTAATTTTATACTTATGTGTATTACAATTATTACAATAAAGAAACATAATCCAGAATTATATTCAGAAATAAACATTATAAAAAACAGAAAAATGCAACTTGTAATAGGATGGTGTGGTTCTATTTCTCTTGTAATCCTATTATTTATTCACCTATATAAAGATGTAGTCAAAAATGTAGAGGCTTGGTATTTTCACTCTACTTATGTTTGGCTATTAGTGATGGTAATAGCAAGTTTTATTTTTATATTTCGATGGTATAAATTAAAAGTTAAAGAAAACAATTTCAAAAAGTTACCTTCAGATTAAGTGATTAGCAAAGCCAATAATAAAAACCTCAAACTTTCTTTCCCAAAAACCATTATTGGATTATGGCAAATTGCTGACATGGAAAGAAACAATAATAATTTAGATTTAAATAAAAGAGCTGATTATTTAAACCGTTATGTTGAAAATGGGTTTTCAACCTTTGATATGGCAGACCATTATGGCTCAAGTGAAATTATTGCTGGTATTTGTAAAAATAACCATTCTAACCCTGATTCCATTCAACTGCTCACAAAGTGGGTCCCAAAGCCAGGGCCAATTGACAAAAAGTTGGTCTATAATGCTGTAAAGACTTCATTGAAAAGGATGAATCAAAAATGTATAGATTTGTTACAGTTTCATACATGGTCCTACGCCAACCCATATTGGTTAGATGCACTTTTATTTTTAAAAGATTTTAAAGAGGATGGACTTATAAAGAATATCGGGGTGACAAACTTTGATGCCAATCATTTGAGAATTGCGTGCGCTACAGGTATTCCGATTGTAAGTAATCAGATTTCTCATTCATTAGTTGACCAGAGAGCTAAAGGTGAAATGAAAGCAGTTTGCGATCAATACGGTGTTCACTTATTAGCTTACGGAACTGTTCTTGGTGGATTTTTGTCTAATCGATGGTTAGGATTACCAGAGCCAAAAAAAGAAGAGCTAAATACCTGGTCACAGATGAAATATTACCGATTTATTAAGGTATCAGGTGGATGGGAAATATTCCAAAATTTACTTAGCACCCTTAATGAAATATCTATAAAACATAAAACTACTATAGCTAATATTGCAACTAGATTTGTTTTAAATAATAAGAATGTTTCTTCAGTAATTATTGGAGCTCGAATTGGAGAAAGTTCTCATATTGAAGACCACAAAAATTTACTAGAGGTATCCTTAGATAAGGATGATATAAATAAAATTGAAGGGAAAATAAAAATGTTGAAACCAATTCCTGGAGATTGCGGAGATGAATATCGCACACCTCCTTTTTTAACTGCTTCAGGGGACTTAAGCCACCATTTGGAAAGTATTCCTAGTGCATATAAAGAAATAAAAATATCAGAAAACAGATCACATGTATTTAGTGGTACGGAATGGGAGTCGCTAGCTGGTTATTGTCGTGCAGTAAAGAAAGGAAACCATGTTTTTATTTCGGGGACAACAGCTACACATCGAAATATTATAATAGGAGGTAATGATGTTATTGCGCAATCAAACTTTGTTATTGACAAATTGGAATCTGCAATTACTTCTTTAGGAGGAAAATTAGAAAATATTGTCCGGACTAGAGTTTTTGTCAATAACATAAATGAATGGGAAACCGTTGCAAAGGTGCATGGACAAAGATTCAAAAATATCAACCCTGCTAATACTCTTGTAGAGTCTAAACTTGTAGGTGAAGGATATAAAGTCGAAATAGAGGCAGAAGCAATTTTGGATTGAACTACTAATTCAATTTCATCGAGTTTAATTCCTTTTTTCTTTTATTTTTAAAATCTATAATATCTCTTTCAATTTCTCCTACCAATTCTTTTGCCATAGATAGTAAAGATTCATCTTGAGCTGAAGGGTTTCTTAATCTAGCTCTAGAAAATTTAATTACATTTCTTAATACAGAATATGCAGTAATTTTATTGCTCTTCCAAGCGCCTAACTGTCTATCTTTTAATTGATGTCTTGTCTTTAGCTGAATTTTGTTTAACTCGGCAGTTAACTTTTTTTTTCTTTGAACTGAAAGTCTGCTTATTTTAATTTTTTTTTGAATTTCATCAAGTTCATTAAAGATTGTATTGAGTCGTTTCACCTGTTTTACCACTCTTTTCTGAAAGGAAAATAAATTTTCATCCACATTTTCATCTAATTCAAATCTAGGATCTGGGATAACTTTAATTTCACTTTGAACGGTTTCATTCTTATAATTAAATTCGACTTTATATAATCCAGGTAGAACAGGTATACCTCTTGATTCTTCGTTTATCCAAGAGCCTTGAAGTGTTACAATTTCTTCATCTAATTTCCAATCCACATAGTTTAAACCCTCATCTAATTTTTTTTTAACTAATCTTTGAATAGTTTCATTTTTTTCATTTTTAATTATTGTGACAATGGAATCTATATCAGAAACTTTGTCATTTAAGTAAATGGGAATTTTAACTTTTTGAAACGCTCTGTTTTCTCCTTCATAGGTTGTATTAAATCCTGTCCAAATATTCCCGGGGGGTGCGATGAAAAGCCCCTTTACTTGTACAGCTGGATTTTGAGACAGAGCAATAATTTTTCTTTTTGAGTCATTGTTTATAATGTCGCGCAGGCTCAGTAAATCATCCAATATCCAAATTGCTCTTCCAAAAGTACCAATAACAAGAGCAGATTCATTTTCCTGGATAACAAGATCCATTGTGGATACAGACGGGAATCCATTTTTGAATTGTACCCAATTATTCCCCTCATCAATGCTTACCCATAAACCATTCTCGGTGCCTAAAAAAAGAAGTTTCCTTTCAACTGGGTCTTGAATAAAAGATAAACTATATCCTTTAATATTTTTTCCATCTAGAACAGATTCCCAATTTTTACCATAATCTGAAGTTTTAAACAGATAAGGATTATAGTCTCCTTTTCTGTAATTATTTACTACTACCCAAGCCGTTCCTTTTTCGTATCTAGAAGCATGAATTCTAGCAATCCANGACTCATTTGGAAGANTTTTAANTTTTGATGTTAAGTTTTCCCAAGTNNTACCACCGTTTTTAGTAAGTTGAANTTGACCATCNTCTGTGCCAACCCAAATTATATTTTCATCTAAATGAGATGGAGCAATAGACAGTATACTGGTATAATTTTCTGCTCCAGATATGTCTAAAGTTAGNCCCCCATAATCACTTTTTTGGTATTCACTTTTATTTGTAGTTAAGTCAGGAGATATTGTTTCCCAATTAGCCCCTTTATCTTTTGATTTATGTAAAAATTGTGAGCCGTAATAAATTCCGTTTTTGTCAAATGGATCCTTTGCAAAACCCGCATTCCAGTTGAATCTTAGAGGTATATTTACATCTTTTGCATTAGGAGAAATGCTTTGATAGTATCCCGTTATTTTGTCATATCTATANAGGTCTCCATTCTGTGATGTGCCAAAACCAAAACGAGAATTATCTTTGTCTGGAGAAATATAAAAACCGTCCCCACCTACTAGATACTGCCAGTAAAGAGTTCGAATTCCTCCTCTCTTCCAAGTGTAAGCTGGGCCAGACCAATTTCCATTGTCTTGCATGCCTCCGTAGACATTAAATGGAGTATCGTAATCAACATNAATTTGGTAAAATTGNGCTACAGGAATAGTTTCAGGGAAATACCAACTTTNCCCATGATCTCTTGTAATTCCAAGGCCACCATCTCCGCCAATAATAAAATTTGTTGGATCCTTAGGATTAATCCAAATGGAGTGAAAATCTGCATGTATTCCTTTTGTTTCATCAGCCGGTATCATTGGAATAGAATCAAAGGTTTTACCACCNTCATAGCTAACNGTCAGAGGCTGATANATATTATAGACTCGTTCTTGATCCTTAGAATCAACTTCCAAATCCTGAAAATAAAANGGCCTATTGTTTGTAAATTTTGGGTTGTCATTTATTTTAATCCAGTATTCCCCTCCATCATCACTTCTATATAAAGCATTTTTTTTGGCCTCAATTTTAGCATAAATNCTATTTGAATTACTTGGAGCTATTGCTATTCCAATTCTCCCAAGATCTCCTTTAGGAAGACCATTTTCGTGATTAATTTTCCTCCAAGTTGCCCCTGCGTCTTCACTGATGTATAAACCTGACCCTGGTCCGCCNGAAGAAAAATAATATGGTGTCCTTTGATGATCATACAATGCGGCCAAAAGCTTTTTGGGATTTTTAGGATCCATAACCAAATCTGCAACTCCTGATGAGCTNTTTGTATAAAGAATTTGTTTCCAATTCACACCACCATTTGTTGTTTTGTACAGACCGCGATGTGAATTTTTNGTAAANGGNTCTCCCATAGCTCCCACATATATTANATCTTCATTTGTCGGNTCGATAATAATCCTATGTATTGTCTTCGTTTTTTCTAATCCCATTGGAATCCAACTTTTTCCTGCGTCTTCTGATTTAAATATTCCCATTCCTAAATTCATAGAATTTCGAGGGTTGCCTTCACCNGTTCCAACCCAAATCACANTTGAATTTGATTGTGAAATAGCTAGAGAACCAATGTTTTGTGTGGGTTGTTCATCAAATATTGGAGACCAGCTTGAACCGCCGTTTTCAGATTTCCAAACCCCCCCCGAAGCTGCACCAACGTATATGATTTTTGGGTTTTCATGTATGGCATCAATGGTTGTAATTCGACCACTCATGTTTGCCGGCCCAATATTTCTGATGTTAAGATTTTTTATTTTATNNGTGTCAAGNTTTTGTGNTTGAATTGAAAAAGAAAAAAAACTTAATAAAATTAAAAAGNGANATTTTGCGCATAAATTAAAAGNGACCATANTACAATNTAGTTAAAANTTGATAATTTAGATTTTATCATATAACCAAAACGCAATGATTAATTTGAGTCTAAAAGTAAAAATATCAAAAGTGGTAATTAATTTACTTTGTTTCCTTTTTTTATTATTTGCGAATGCTCAGGAACAAGAGGCTAATGTAAATCGTGAGCTTCTAGAATTATTTAAAGAGTGGAGGAGTTTTGAAATGCCTCCTTTAAAAGACGGTGTTCCTGACTATTCTAAAAACACATTTGATTTTCGATTTACTCAATATAAAAAACTAAGAAGAAGACTTGAGTCATTTTCAATTGATTTATGGCCAGTTCACGATCAAGTAGATTGGTATTTGTTGTGGGCAGAAATGAATGGATATTTATTTAACTATAAAATCTTAAAACCCTGGGAACGGGATCCTGCATTTTATAAGACAATTTGGACTTATAAGAGTGATGTACCTGCTCACGAGGGCCCCACTCCTCATTTTACTGTTGAACTATGGCAATACGATTTTCCATTAAATAAAAAAGATAGAATTGAACTTCTTTCCTCTTTAGAATTGATTCCTAAGTTTAATAAACAAGCTAAAATAAACCTTACAGGGAATGCCAGGGACCTCTGGATAGCTGGGATTAGAGACATTGAAAAGCAAACTCAAATTTTAGAGGGGTTAACCTTAAAACCGGGTGTAGCCAAAGACAAAAAATTGGTCATGCAAATTAAAAATGCAAAAGATTCCACAGATGATTTTGTAAAATGGCTTAAAAAAGAGGCGTTTAAAAAGAATGGCCCATCTGGAATTGGAAAAGAAAATTACACGTGGTATCAGCAAAATGTTCATCTAGTTCCTATGACTTGGGAGGATGAGGTGTTTTTATTGAAAAGAGAATTAGCAAGGGCTTGGTCATCATTAAAATTAGAAGAACATCGGAACAGAAAATTACCTGAACTTAAACCTGCTGACTCACCATTTAGCTATAGAAAACTAGTCGAAAATGCTGCAAAGGAGTTGATAGAATTTTTAGATCAAAATCAAATAGTCTCGGTAAAAGAATACTTTTTAAAATCGCTGCAACCACATTTAGGGGAGTATATCCCATCTGAAAAAAGAAATTTTTTTTGGATTACAGCCCACTTAGATCCAAAGCCTCTTTTTTCTCATTTTTATCATTGGTTTGAACTTGAAAGAATGGAAGTGGAACCTCATTTAAACCCTATTAGAAAAAAAGCACTTCTATATAATATTTTTGATTCTAGAAACGAAGGTTTAGCAACTGCTGTAGAGGAATTTTTCATGCACGCAGGCTTATACGAAAAAAATCCAAGGGCAAGAGAAATTGTATATATCTTAATTGCACAGCGGGCTGCAAGAGGCCTAGGATCTTTATATGCACATGCTAACATTATGAGTATGGAAGAAGCTGGTAAAATTCACTCTGAATATACACCTAGGGGATGGATGAAGACCGAAAAAGAGCTTTTACTTTTTGAACAACACCTTTATTTAAGACAACCAGGGTATGGTACAAGTTACATAACGGGTAAGTACCTAATCGAAGAAATGATGATGGAAAATGCAAAAAGTGATGAAAGCAATTTTACTATAAAAAAGTTTTTTGATTCCATAAATAGAATAGGTAATATTCCTGTTTCTCTAGGAATTTGGGAAATGACGGGCAATTCAAATCAACTTGAATCAATAAAAAACTCATTCTCCACTTTAGATTAAAAAAACAAGTTGCTCAAAATGAAATTCAATTTATTTTTAAAAAAACAATACTTTCTGATTGTTATATTAATTTCTTGTAAAACAGATTCGTCAAACAATTCCGTAGTAGACGAAATTGCAGTTTTTGAAGATAAAGGGATAAGTATTTATTCAGACAATGACCCTCTCAACGATGTAATGATGCAAGCATTTTGGTGGGACAGTTTTAATGACAATCTAATTTCTAATTATTCATCTTACTATGAGTATTTAATTAATTTAGTGGTAGAGTTATCAAATGCTCACATTGACTTACTGTGGCTTCCACCTTCTAGCGAAGGTGTAGGAATGGGGTATCACCCAAGGAAGCTTTTTGATTTTAATTCATCTCACGGGAATAAAATACAATTAGAGAAGCTCCTCTCTAAGCTTAAGAACAGGAAAATGCACGGTATGGCAGATTTAGTTTTTAATCATAGAGTGGGGACATCAACTTGGACGGATTTCACTGAACCTTATTGGTCTTGTAATTCCATATGTGTTGATGATGAGGCAAGCACGAGCCCAGATGCATTTGGCACTAAACCTTGTGGTGATCAAGACGAGGGCTGGAGTTGGGGAGGAGCAAGAGACCTTAATCATAGAAGTGAGGAAGTTCAAGGAGGTCTAAAAAATTACTTAGAACTTTTAAAAGGATTGGGCTTTGACTCTTGGAGATATGACTATGTAAAGGGTTTCCCTGCCAAGTACGTAGCAGAGTATAACGAATCCACCTCTAAATACTTTTCAGTTGGAGAATTTTGGGATGGTGATTCACAAAAAGTAAAAAATTGGATCGACCTTACATCTTTAAATTTAAATAATATAAAAGTTGAAAGATCAGCGGCATTTGACTTTCCACTAAAATATAAATTAAAAGAGGCAATTGTTGATAATAACTTTGAGGTTTTGAATGCATCTTTTCTAGGCAATGAGAGTAACTATAACACAAAATCAATAACTTTTATTGATAATCATGATACAGGATGTATTAACAGAGATGACTGCGATAATTTATTTTCTTCCAAGAAAAACGAAATCTTTCTAGGATATGTATATATATTGACTCACCCAGGTATTCCAATGATATGGATATACCATTATTTACATCTTGACCCATTAGGGGAAATAAAGAAAGGGCTCAACAGACTCATAGACTTAAGAAAAAAAAATAAAATTAATGCTAAGTCAATGATTGATGTTTTAGATACCAAAAATGGGAGTAGTGGATACTATGTTGCCGTTGTTGACAACAAACTACTAGTAAAAATTGGTTATGGTTCATATCAACCTAGCTCTGAATGGGGAATAAACTATTCAGGTGATGGGTTCACAATATGGGATAAGTAAAAATTTAAAAAAAATCTAAAAATTAAACTGAATTCTACCTTTAGAGTTAGAGTTAAAGTTAATTGCACTTTGCAGACTTATCTGAAGCCCAAATGATACCTGACTTTATCAAATCCATATGTAGTGGTTCCAAAAAATATTTTCCTTTGTGTCCCATTGCAGAATAAAATGCTTTTCCCTTTCCAACACAATTTGTCCAAACAATTGGATGATCTTCACCCATTTTTGATATGGTAATTCCATCTTCATTTATATCTCCAAACAATAAACTTTTTTCATCCAAATTATAAATAATACTAGAGCCGTTTTTTTGAGGGCTTTCATCAAAAAAGTACCATTCCTCTTCTCTTTCCCAAGTGGCTGGTAATCTTTGACAATTTGTAAAACTATTATTACATTTTTTTTCTAAGGTTCCATTTTGGAATTCATATTTCCCATTTGGATGATGGGTAAATTTTGCTTTCAGAAGAACTTTATAATACCATTCCCAATTTTTGGAATTATCACCTGCACCATGAATTCCAACATATCCCCCACCATTCTCAATATAATTCTCAAATGAACTCATCTGGCTTTTATTTAATGTATTTCCAGTAGAATTATTCCATATTACAACATCAAATTTTTTTAAATCCTCAGTATTAAATAGCATAGGGTCGTTGCTAAATTGAATATCCCAATTGTTTATAAGTCCTAATTTTTTAATTTCACTATTAAATGCTTTAATTGCATCTGTATGACTATAATCCCCTATTGCTGAGTAGACAAGTGCAGAAAGGTCCTTATCCTCTTTGTAATTAAGTTTAATATTTCCTTCAATATTGGTATTTCTGCTTTTAAAAAATTTGTTGTAAATATTAGATATGCCTTTGTAGCCAAAAAACCCTAAGAGGAATAATAATAAATATGTGAATACTTTTTTCATACATCTAAGATATAAAATGCCTAGGCAAAGTGTCCAGCTTTGACATTGGACGCCTTATAGTTATATTTGTTCAATGAAACATTATGTAGATTTTTTGAGGGAAACATTAATCAAGTTTTACAAATGTGAACTTAAAACTTGGAGAAAAATATTTAGATACAAAAGTTGATGAAAATGGTTGATTATGCAAATTTGTATGCAAATGGTGACCAAAGTTGGTTTTCAAAAATCATTAAATCCTTTGTTAAGTGTTGATATCATTAACAATGGGGATGTAGCTTACAAACCATCATCAGTTGATAAAACCCTCCCATCACCAATCACAAAATTTTTGGTTACAAAT